>JBFWYS010000267.1:0-5503 GCA_050186175.1 Pseudobdellovibrionaceae bacterium | reverse complement strand
TAAAATGAATACGATCTCAAATCGCAAATCATTTGCAGATCGATCGACCTGGTCCTCTTCGGCTCGGGATCTTCAGCTTTGGGGAGAGGCGTCGGTTTTTACGTTGCTTGATGAAACGGTCACGTTCGAAGGATCAGAAAAATTATCCCAGGAGTTGGTGCGGCCAGAATTGGATCTACAAAAGATTCAGAAAAGACAAAAGCTCGCAATCTCTCTGGCTTCAATCTCCGGAAAAATTCGTCATGTTATTGTTGAAGGGCGAGTGTTGGAAAAGCCGACGGAGACTCAAAAGCTTACAGAGTATTGCCAATCCTCTTCGATGACTCATTCTGTGATGTTGGGAATGGTAGCGCTGTGTATTTTTTGGATTGTTTTGTTGATTGGAACCGCGATTGCGTCTCAGCAAGAACCAAGCGGTCTTATTAAAACTGGGTGGCTTCTGTTCGTTGCAATCTCTCTGTCACTCTCTCAGTTTTCAAGTCGAGCTTTCAAAAATACCTTGCAACTCTCACACGCACTTTCTGGCTTTCAGAATTTACTCCGTCAGTTTGAAAATCTGGCATTTAGCCCTCAAGCTTTAGGAAGCTGGCCACTACTGGCAAAAAAAACAATGAGTGGAGAACTTAAAAAGTTAGATCGTTGGGCCTCATTTTTAAGTGTGGAAGCTCACCCGATTATTTATCTTGTTCTAAATGCACTCACTCCATGGAGTGCTTTTTTCGGGGTTTTACTGGAGTTGGAGCGCAGGAGCATTTCAAAAACATCAAGTCTCACATTTGAAGAATTGCATGAGTTGGAAATCATCGGTTGTTTGGCACTTAGTTATAAATACAGGTCAAAGGTTTTTCCACAATTCTCAGAGGTTCATGAGAACTTGTTGCAAACAGAGGCTGCATTTCATCCCTTAATCGATCGCAAGCACGTGATTCAAAATGATTTTGCCTTTGTTGGAAAAAAAAATCTTGGGCTTATCACGGGTTCGAATATGTCTGGAAAATCAACTTTTCTCAGGACAATCGGAGTTAATCAAACCTTGGCTCTCATAGGCGCACCGGTCTTCGCCAAAAAATGGAGTTCGGTCTTAGCTGCAATCGAAAGCTGTATCCAGGTCTCTGATTCGTTAAATGACGGGTTTTCATATTTTTATTCAGAAGTTTTGCGTTTAAAAAATGTTTTGGAGGAATGCCAGAAGAAAAAGTGTCTTTATTTAGTGGATGAGATTTTTAAAGGCACAAACAATCGTGAGCGTCTTATTGGTAGCGAAGCTTTGCTCACGGCCCTTTCAAAAACCCCAAGTTTTGGGTTTGTAACAACTCATGACCTTGAGCTCACGACACTTGAACAAAAGTTTCCTAATGTCTGTAATTTTCATTTTAGGGACGAGGTTAAAGATGGGAAAATGAGTTTCCCATACAAGATTTTTAATGGACCTTGTACAACCACAAATGCTCTCAAGATTATGGCCCAAGAGGGTCTCCCGGTGCCCGTCTAACGTCTTGTTCACAGGCCCCTGCTCTTGGCCTCAGCATGGATTTCCCTCATAATTAAAGAATGCGTAGATTACTCCTGATTTTACTATGTGGGCTCGTTACGGCTTGTCCTTCATCAAAGAAAAGTGAGAACAAGCAGACCGCACCAGTTTTGACCAAAGAAGCTTTGGTGGGTGTTTGGAAGGAAGAGCTTTCTGTTTGTAACGGCACGACTTATCAATCAACAGGTATGATCAATAGACTTACCTTTAATACAGACGGCACTTACAATGTACAAAATGTAGGAACAGGTTGTACGGCAAAGCGAGAAGGCACGTTTACAGTTACGGGGATTACGTTAGCTTTATCGAACTCAACAGTCTCCTGCAGCATTAATCCTTGTAATGCCACCTATCAGGTGAACAGTGTTTCAAAGACTCTTAATTGTCCTTCAGGAATTATTACTGTCGCTCAGAATTTTTCAGCATCGGTCGATGCAACAACTCTTTACCTGACCCCGCAAACAGGGCCGGATGCCGTCTGCTATTACAAGTATACGAAGCAGTAATTACTTCACTCTTTTGTAAACAGTAGTTGTCGTGTACACGCTTCCTTTTGAAGTATTCGAATCTGTAATCGTAAATCCACCTTCAATAAAAACCAGAATTCCTCTTGTTATATTAAAATATTTTTTTGGGGTCTTCTGGTCTTCGTTGGTCCTTTTTTGAAGATTAAGTATGAGTCCTTCCAGATTTTTTTCAGAACGGAGTTCAGCTTCTAGAGCGTATTTCTCGTTTACACTTAGTTTTTTTCCATCTTTTTCGAAAATGAGCCGCTTAGGATAAATTAAGATATAATCCTCGGTCTTCATTTCCTCGTCTTCGAGTTTGTTGGCGGGAATAATCGTCAGTTCTTTTTTTTCATTCTCTTTTGATCTTTCCTTGCGAATCTCAACTAATTCGAAACTGTTTCCACCCAGGGCCTCTCTGAAAGAGGCTTCATTCTTCGAAAGATATTCACGAGCATGTTGAACTTCTTCTCTTGTTTTGGCAAACTCCTCTTGAGAAACACGAACCAGATTGAAGGTGTGACTTTGCTTTCCATAAGCATGGGTCGCCCCTAATTTGCCATTTTCAAATTTGAAAATCTGCGGAGAACCAAGTGCGGACCATAGTTCGGCCGTCTGTTCAGAACTTAAATTTTTACCGCGCGATTCAATATATTTTTTTATGTTTTCCTTGTCGTGGACAAGAGAGGCGATGTTCGAAGTTAAAAAAGAAAGTTTCCCGGTAGTTATACTGTCCTCGGTAGATGGTCTCTCAAATTCAAGCCCAAATGAGAGATAAGTGACTTCATAGTTGGCATCTATTAGGGTAAAGTAATAGCTAGTTTCAGCCTCTTGAAGGTACGTTTCTATATCGCTAGACTCACTTACCCGGAAGTCATGTTTCCAAATACCAATGAATTCTGAATTAGATTCGACATGAGTTTTTTTTTGAACTTTATATTTCGATCTTTTGCCGTCTGATCTATCAGCGCAACCCACAGAGAAAAGGGTAGCAGCGAGAACCATCATGATTATGATTGCCTTATACATAGAACTCCAAGGTTTAATATGCAGTGACAACTATAATAGAGGAATGGATTTGCTGAAATGGAATTAAAAGTTCTTTGAACTTCCTTTAGAGATGTCAAAAGTTTGGTCAGAAAAAGGTGCCGAGATCGGGTCGCGCGAGAGAACAGAATTCAGGATCCCGGCAACCTGATTCTCTTTAGAACCAGGTTTTATACCACTTGATCTTCTTCGGCTGCTCAACAGTTCCAGTGATTCGTCCGTTGGCTCCCGTGATCTCGAAACTTGAATTCAAGAGCCGAGTCAGGGCATGCGCCTCGGGCTCATTTTTGGGCGGGGTAAAGGCCTTCGGAAGATTTTTAAGAGGAAAAACAAATTTCTCTTGTCGCTGGCAGAAGTGACTTCCACTAAATGGTGTTTTACTACAACTAGCATCATAGGGACCGTGAATCACAAAAGTCAGCTCAGCCAAATCAGATTTCGGCTTGACACTCCATTTTTGCATGACGTGCGTTTCTCGATGCCCCAATTTTACTTTTGGAAAGTAAAATTCTGTTTGTGTCGGGGACTGATTTTTTCCAAAGTTCGGACTGTGGGCAATCACATAGCTGCGAACCAAACGAGTCATAAAGTCATGGCCATAATTCGATGCGTATCCACAGTGATTTCCTTTTGGAACTGTATGAATCTGCACGTTTGGATTTTTTGAACTTGCAAGTTCTTGCTGAAGAACTCGTGTATTGATCTCAGTTTTTACTAACATATCATCTTCAGAAGTAAAAACGAGAGTCGGAGTCTTAATCTTGGCGAGATATCCAGAGAATGTATTGAATTTCCAAAACTCTTGAGCCGAATGAATCTCCGAAGGAACGTAAGCCGGAAACTGCTTACGACTGAGATATCGATAAGCCACTGTTGCCATGACATCAGGAATAATTGGGTAGTTCGGATTGTTCAATGGATCATAGAGATCATGAGCCTCCGGAATATAAGGATAAACCTTCTTCATCGTCAACCACGTTTCGAACGAAGTAATTTTTCCGATGATATCGCCCTTCGTGAAAAGTCCCTTGATGGTCGTTTCAAGCTGAACAGCCGGGCAAATCGCCATGATGCTTGCAAACGGAGCCGCGCCAGACATTTCGCGCACGCGATCATTGTAATAAGAAGCAAACAGAGAAGCATGGCCGCCGAGACTGATTCCCAATAAATGAACATCTGAAACTTTACTCTTGAAGGGAGCTAGTTTTTTAGCCCAATCAGCTAGCTCAATTAAACCCTGGGCCTCAGCGTATCCACCAAAGACTAGCTCACGGTTGTGAGAGACATGTTCTGGTGCCGAGTAGTTTGCGAGAAGCAAAATGTGAAATGGGCTCTCATCAAACAAGTTCATCATATAGTTACGAGTGGAGGTGCTCGGGACTGCAGAGCAATAGAGTCCGCACTTCACAATTAATAAAGGCCGTGGGGTGGAGCCCTTTTTTATTCCTAAATATCCAAAAGTTTGGACCCCATCTGATGTTTCCGCAAAAACAGGATGAAGGCTTGAGTTATTTGCGAAGTCATACTTATTTAAAGCAAACAGTCCAAGGGCGAGAAGTCCTTGAAGACGATTATCCGTAAGTCTCTTTCCGCAGCGTTCGAAATATTTTCTAAATTCTGCACCCCAGCCCGGACCTTGTGCTCGTTTCGCAAGGATTTCGTCTTCCATCTTTTGAGGAAGGCAATCCACCTCGAGGGGAGACATATGTGTTCCATCTACGATTGGAATAAGCTCTCGACCTTGAACTTTTTCCTCAGGTGGCGCGCCCTTAACGATAAAGTCGATTGGATCAAGAGAAGCCTCTACAGCACGCTTGTTAGGTGAAGCGTTTATGATTCCAATATCTTGTGCCTGCGCAAAAGTGAGTGGGATAAGTGTCATCAGAATGAAAGCAAAGTGGTTCATGCCAACCTCCATTGCCTGACTCTTCGGCCAGGCCAATACTCGACTGAAGTCATTTTACAATTGCCAGACCTTGGTTCGGCGCTCGGACACTCTAAACCCGACCTACATCTTGAGTTCTTTGGGACCTTGGTCTTGAAAATGGAGAGCGCTTTTGTCGGAGGTTCTATGAAAAGTTTATTTTTTGTTGCCGTTCTATTAATATCTTTGTCCGCTTGTATGAAAGTAAAAGATCAAGATCAAAATAAAAAGTCGGCCCCTTATACCGGGCAGGAGGAAGAGCCAAACAATCCTGAGTCCAATACTCATGCTGAAACAAAGCCACCCGTGCCAACGCCATCCGCGCCAACGCCATCCGCGCCAACGCCATCCGCGCCAACGCCACCCGTGCCAACGCCATCCGCGCCAACGCCATCCGCGCCAACGCCATCCGCGCCAACGCCATCCGCGCCAACGCCATCCGCGCCAACGCCATCCGCGCCAACGCCATCCGCGCCAACGCCATCCGCGCCAACG
>JBFWYS010000266.1:0-5525 GCA_050186175.1 Pseudobdellovibrionaceae bacterium | reverse complement strand
TTCTTTTAACCCTGTCTGCGAGATACAATTTCCAAAAACCAACCATTTGTTGGTGTAAGGTAGGAGGCGGAGCTTTATAAGTATGCTTCATATGTTCATGTTTTCCGCACGCTGCAAGGCCCAGCAAAGCAAGGAGTAAGAATATGTTTTTCATAGGGCCCACAATAACGGATGTTTGCCGGGAATAACAGTGTCAGAAAATTTGACAGGTAATTCTTTCGTGTTCGGCACAGAAGCGATTACATCTCAAAGCCAATCGACTTTAACATTTTTCAAGACAAAGTTGAAAAATGGATGAACTTAGGTTCTCGCAGTTCAAAAAAGTAATTAGTATCAACAGAATGTTTATTTTCAGTCATTTGTTTATGTAACAGTTTTGTTTGTTAGGTCATTTCAAAATCGAAGCTAAATAAGTTTGTCCTTTGCTTGTCTCGCGCGTGCCGTTTTCGTCACTCTCCCAAAATCGGCATGACTTTTAAAGTAAAGGGCCTACCGTGGTTGTAATCAAATTGCAGTTTATGCAATTTACAAAGGAGGAGTTATGCTTAAGATATTGATCGCGTCAGCGTTCTTGATTTCAAGCTTGGTTCACGCCGATGATGTGGTTATCGACCGTGACAGAGTCAGAAATCCCGAGTTTGGAAGTACGGTTGTTTTGAAAATAAACAAACGGACCGGCGAGATGAAAATGATTCGAACAAAAGATATTGTTGGATCTTCGCGCGAGGCTAAAAAACTTTCTAAGGCGCGGGCAAAAAGTTTTAAAGCCGTACCTAAGAGTAAAGTCCGTCGCTCGAAATCAACTCAGGATTTCGATACCTCAGGATGGTATAGTTGGTACTACTATTATCCTTCTTACTATTACAGTTATCCTTACTATTACGGGTACAATTATGGCTACTACAACTACTATCAGCCGTATTATTACTATAGCTACGGGTACTACGACTATTACTACTACGGCTGGTATTATTACTGGTGACAGCCGCATTCTGCTGGTGCTTGAAAATGAGAGCGCTTAAGGGCCTAAGAGTTCGACTTAGGCCTTTTTTCCGCAATAAACTCTTCGAAGGTCGCCGAATTGTCGTAGGTGATACTGCCATCAATTTCGATAATACGATTGGCAACAGTTTGAATAAATTCATGATCGTGAGAAGTAAAGATCACGGTTCCTTTAAATCTTTTAACGCCTTCGTTAACTGCCGTAATACTCTCTAAATCCAAGTGCGCGGTAGGCCCATCAAGAAGCAAAATATTGGCACCCGAGAGCATCATTTTAGAAAGCATGCAGCGCACTTTTTCGCCTCCGGAGAGAACATTGGGTTTTTTCAAAGCCTCTGCGCCGCTGAAAAGCATCTTTCCCAAGAACCCACGTAAAAATGACTCGTCTTTATCTTCTGAGTATTGGCGAAGCCAATCGACAAGAGAATCTTCGTTACCTGAAAAATATTTTGAATTGTCGGTCGGAAAATAGCTGAAAGAAGTCGTGATTCCCCATGTAAAAGATCCAGAGTCTGGTTTTACTTCACCAGCGAGAATATCTAGCAGAAGAGTTTTTGCTAAGTCATTCGGGCCGAGAAGAGCGATTTTATCGCCTTTCTTAATTGTGAAGCTGATGTCTTTAAGAAGGGTCTCGCCGCCGACTGTTTTAGAAATTTTATTGACGGTCAAAACATCGTTACCAAGTTCTCGCTTAATATCGAAGCCCACAAACGGCTGCTTGCGAGAAGACTTTGGCATATCCACGAATTCAAGTTTCTCAAGCTGCTTTTGGCGCGAAGAAGCCTGTCGCGACTTCGAGGCATTGGCACTAAATCTTTGGATGAAACTTTTAAGTTCTTCGGCTTTATCAGCACTCTTCTTATTTTGATCCACCATTAATCTTTGGTTGAGTTCGCTGGCCTGTCGCCAAAAATCATAATTGCCTGTAAAAGTAGTCACCTTTGAAAAATCGATGTCGGCAATATGAGTGCACACTTTATTCAAAAAATGTCGATCATGCGAAATGACGATGACCGTGTTTTTAAAATTAAGGAGAAAGTTCTCGAGCCATTCGATGGCATAAATATCAAGATGGTTCGTGGGCTCATCGAGAAGGAGAATGTCGGGCTGACCAAATAGGGCTTGAACCAAAAGAACTTTAACTTTGTCTCCACCCACCAACTCTTTCATCGGTTTTTCGAGGAGGGCTGCTGGAATGCCAACACCTTCTAAAAGAATTGTGGCCTCGGCTTCAGCCTCCCACCCATTAAGTTCTGCAAACTGAGTTTCGAGTTCGGAAGATCGAACTCCATCTTCTTCGGAAAAGTCAGGCTTTGCATAAATCGCCTCTTTTTCTTCCATGATTTTGTAAAGCTTTTGATTGCCCTTTAAAACTGTTTTTAAAACCGAAAATTCGTCAAAGGCGTAATGATCTTGTTTTAAAACAGAAAGGCGCAGATCCGAACCGATTTGAACTTCACCGGTATTAGGCTCAATTTCCTTAGCCAGAATTTTTAAGAAAGTGGTTTTGCCGGCGCCATTGGCGCCAATTAATCCGTAGCAATTTCCTGGGGTGAACTTCACATTCACATCTTCGAATAGTTTTTTGCCGCCAAAACGGAGGCTGACATTTGAGGTACTTATCATAGAGTCTCTAAGTAGACTATAAATGAATCTAGGTCAAAAGAAGAGGTTCCTCTGAGAAGAACTTTCTCGAAATGCCCCTAGAAAACCGCTAAAACCGTTCAGGTTAAACCCTTGCCATTTTAGTGCCTCCGCCTATATTAATATTTATACGAGGGGGATTCATGAATAAGATTATTGGCCTACTACTAACTGTCTGCTTTTCTTGGTCTGCGTTGGCGAACACAGTTGTTCGTATGGAAACCACAATGGGAAATATTGACATCGAACTTAACGATGAAAAGGCGCCAATTACCGCGGAAAATTTTTTGAAATATGTGGATTCTGGATTTTTTGAACAAACAATTATTCACCGAGTTGTGAAAAATTTTGTGATTCAAGGCGGGGGCCTCACCCAAGACATGGTGGAAAAGCCAACTTTACCTCCAATTAAAAATGAAGCCAAAAATGGATTAAGTAATTTGCGCGGCACAATTGGAATGGCTCGCACGAATGAGATCGATAGCGCTTCTTCGCAGTGGTTTATTAATACGAAAGATAATACACGTTTAGATTACCGTGATGAGGACCATTACGGTTATGCCGTGTTTGGAAAAGTCATTTCTGGAATGGATATTGTGGATATGATAGAGGCCGTTGTTGTTCATGATATCGGTGAATATGGTGATGTGCCAGTCACTCCAATTGTCGTGACTTCTGTTAAGCGGGTTCAGTAGAAGTTTTGGTTTCACTTCGTCCGTTGGTGAGAGGTGTTTCAGATTGCGTATTGCTCTCGGACGACAATCCCGATTTGCTTCGCAAAATCGGGATTTCTAGGAACTTGGGATGAATTAGTCGTTAATTTTTTTGCAATTTTTATTCGCGCGGATAGTCGCTTGCATGTGCGTTCCTTTAACTTCGCGAACAACTTTAACACAGCCTCGTACGATCGGGTGATTAGCGCGTGTCAAAAATCCAACTCGGATAATATACACATCACCTCTCTCACCAGCCAGGATGGCTCCTCGTTGAGCACCACCAGACTCCATTTTTTCACTCTCACCATAAAGACTCCTGAGAATGAATCATCTTATGATGACCTGAACAAAGCAGAGTTAGATTTTCCAATTCATCTCCGCCACCTTGTGACACCTGAATAATATGATGAACATCTAAATGCCTCCTCTGAAAACAACGTTTGCCTTCAGAATCTGTGTGAGCACACTGAGAGTTGTACTTTAAGTGAATCGAATGCTTAACTGAAGCCGAGAGAGGCTTTCTAGTTTTTGACGCTTGCATTTCGGGAATAAGGCCTGGGCCTTGAGAATTATGTGACACAAAAGACCTTCTTTCTGCTTTATCAGAGCTTTCATCAAAATCACCGATAGTTTTGAGCCGTGCACTGTCTTCGGTAGCTTCAGAATCTCGTGAGTCGTTAACGGAATTCACTGCTTCAGTTCCACTCATGATTTTGGAATCAACATCCTTATCTTTGTTGTTTGGATTAGAACTCGTAGTCCTATGATTTTTCTCCTCTTGAAGCTTACCCCGCATCTTTTGTCTTTTTGCCCTCTCAAGAGGATCATGTTTTTCTAGGTACAGATCTGCCATTACATCGAATGCTTCTTCAAGACTTACGGCTTTCTTTTTTCTCGAACTCTCTAAGTCTTGGATGCGTCTAAGCTTCAACATTAACTTCTCCGAAACTCCAATCTGAAGCTGCACTCGAATTGAGTCCTTAGCAGATGAAACGCTGTTTTCATTTGCTTCTAACTTAATAAGCTTTATCTGTTCTTTTGGAGCATTTGAATACTCAAATTTTTCTCTTACGGCTTCAGTGGGTTTTGCAATGGCGATTTGCCTCTCAAGCTGATGCTTCGTGGAGGTCTTTGCGAGAGATATCCATTCTGACTTATTTTCTTTTGTAATCACTGAGGTCATTCTTTTTGCCTTAGACACGGTGATCGAACCACTTCTGATTTCTTCTTTTAGTTCTGGAACTTCCTGAGTCTTTCTTGCTACACCGATAAATATGTAGGCCACTTCATTTGAGAGTTTTAGAACTTCTGTTGCGTAAGAAAAAAGCGAATTACATTTGTGTTGGTAATAAATTCTGTAACGATCTACCTGTTCTAGGATTTCAATCAGCTCTATTTCAGAGAGCTTATAGGATTTTGCCACTTCCATTGCGCGCTCATGAATTTGTTTATTTCTGATATTGATCATGTTCCTATCTCCTTTTCATTCCGGAAAGAAGTTTTTTCTCTTCCAAGAGGTGTCTTTCTTTTTTAGCCGTAGACCTTTTGTCTGACTGAATAAAAAACTTTTCTTTGTAACTCCAAGCGGAGCGATTTCTACAAATCAGAAAAATGTATATCATAGGCTTTTCGAAGCAAAATTTAGCATCAGTGGGAACGGTTTTTTTATCCCAGTTCATTTTCTCTAATCACCTCACCATTGATTTAAAAAACGAATTTTACTTTTGCACAGAAATATTTTGCGATCGTTAAACGTGATCAAGATTAGAGATTCAAAAATACTGTCAATCTTTTTCGATATCTTTGTCGTAATCGGTCAGTCAATTGGGGAGCAGGTCCTCAATTTTTAATTCTAGAGGAAATTTGTACGCGTAATCGATGCGCCCCATGCGCCGTCTCCCTGTCGACTGACCGATTACTCTTTGTCCTGTTTCTGTGATTTTGTCACCTAATTGGTAACTCGGAAAATGTCACTTTGTGATCTAATTTTTCTATCCATTTTAAGGAGGAAAAATTGTTGGAGCGACTGGAGATGCATGAGATGCGAAAAATTCTTGTTATAGAAAAATTAGTAAATGGCGATACAACAGCAGTTGAAGCTGGCAAAGAGTTGGGACTTTCTAAAAGACAAATTCTTAGATTAAAGAAAAGATATCTAAGCGA
>JBFWYS010000265.1:0-5529 GCA_050186175.1 Pseudobdellovibrionaceae bacterium | reverse complement strand
CTAACGAGAAGAGGATCATAATCTCTGAGAGACTGAATATTCGGAAGCGTTTGAGAAATATAATAAATAACACCAGAAACTGTCGCGATTCCGGCTACGACAAGGATTGCAAAAGCGATGATGAGTTTTTTCATTCTGACAGTCTAACTAGGAAGCGTTAGACTGTCGAGAAAAGGGTTGGTCAGGACTTTGGTTTGGTTAAGGATCTTACTCTTTGGGCTCCGATTTTGCGCCCCCAGTTTTCGAACCGGAGTCTCCGCCTTTTAAGCAGTTTTGATCTTCAGCTCTTTTGGTCATCGCTTCCATCTTAGCCTTTGCACCTTGGGCATCAGAGAATGTCATAGTGGCCCCCGGCTTTGGTTGATTGGACATTAGGTTTGCGAGTTCCATTTGGGTTCCCATCATTTTTTGCTGGGCAAGTTGAATCTCCATTTGCGTATTTTGATTCATTTCGTTTAGTGAGTTGTTTAGATTATCGACATTAGACAGTAGCGTTTGGATAGCAGCGACAGCATTTTTCTTTTCAATTTCAGATGTTTCCTGCAAGTCTTGCACAGCTTGCGCCAAGTTGCTTTGATACTGTTTTATCTTTTCTTCATTTCGTCTTAGGGCCTGGAACTTAGATTCAATGCCGGTTTCAAGTCTTCGCAATTTTCCTTCTGCTTGTCGGCGCATCATTGCGATTTTTCTTTTTTTATCGTTTAGACAGTCTATAAATGCTTTTTTAACTTTGTCTGTAACACTGTTGTTCTTTCCAGTAGTATCGTTCAGATTTGTTCCGGTGATAGCTCCAGGCTTAGATTTCGCTTGGCTCACTGCAAGTTTGGTCTCTTCATTCCTTTTGACACACTCTTGAACATGATCAGCAGTGGCAGCTGCGAGATCAACGCTCACCTGAGCTTTTTCAGCCTGAAGCTCGGCAATCTGTTCGTGAAGTTTGTCATTTTCGGCCTTTATCTCGTGAATGAGCTTTAGGGTATCATTTTTGACACCTCGAATACCTCCCCTTAGTTTGACGCCCGCCATTTCCAGATCTTTTTTAAGACCATTAAAATCCTTCATCGTATCGCCGATTTTTTCGTTGATCTCTTTTTTCTTATCAGTAGCGTCCTTCTGAGCCTTAATGATGTCTTTCTGAGAATCATTCATGCGATCTTGTAGATCTTTCTTTTCTTCCTTCCATTCCTTGTGAGTATATTGAGAGCATGCCTTGTTGCCACTGGATACGCCAGGCGCCATTCCTCCCGCAGGAATCATCATTGCTGACATCGAATTCATTACTCCACCGATTAAAGAGTCTTGTCCATCCTGGCAGGATTCGATTAGACTCTTACAGCCATCTTCATCACTGTCATTGGCTCCAATTTTCGCGCAAGCCTCACTATACTTGCCGATAGCATCGTCCAGGTTTTTGAGGACGCTTTCGCATTTGTCATTGTCTTTACAGGTGATCAAGATTGTTGAACAGTTTTCCTTTTTGCTTGGGTCGGTCTCATTTTTCTGATCTTCTTTGCATGCCCGAAATCTATCTTGACAGGCATCAGCCGCCACAATCTCAGAGTATAAAAACATCACTGTTAGGACTGCATAAACAATTGTAGAAAATTTGGTCAATGACAATGAACTCATTTATCCCCCAATCCCTATAGAATATAGGAGCAAGGACGGTGCCGCAAGAAGGGGCCTGACCTTGAACCTAGGACGGAAGACTAGGATTTCTCAGAATGAGACGAACTATTCGAAGTGCAAAACTGTGCTGTATGTTTTGCAACCCAAGCAGGATCATCAATCTGCAGCTCGTGTCCACCAGTTGGATGAACATGCACATCGCAAGAATAGTAAAATGCGAGGTCTCTGGAGCAGACTGGATTTACCATTTTGTCTTTTTCACTTGCGAGAAATAGAAGGGGAGTTGTGATGATCTTCGGTGGGATATACAAAGCCGCCGCTAAAAGTTGCTTTAAGAAAGTAGTAATCGGAACCGCATGAGCCCGTCGCACGCGATTTTTGTAAATCTCTCGGAGATTTCTTGGATCCTGCGACGACGTTAGTTTTAGGATGTTTGCTTCACGTGTGCGGAACGAGGATGAGCGCATGATTTGAAAAACTTGTTTTCGAGCGCTTGGTCGCAAACGATCTTTTGGCGGACTAATCCGTGCACTGCTAGTGTTAATCAGAACTCCGGCCTTAAAATCTTTAGGATATCGTCCCATCCAATTGAGCGCGACCATGCCTCCAAGAGAAATACAGAGAATGCACCATGGGCCTTCCTTGTGCTGCAGAAGCTTAAGCCATTTTCTGCGTACATAATTTGTGATTTTGTGAATGGAAGCCGGTGATCCTACATGTTTTTCATCGCCGTATCCGGGGAGATCTAAAAAATGAACATTTGCTGTTGGGTCTTCTCGTTTTAAGAAATCAGAAAAATTCTCCCAATTTTTTGTGCTTCGGCCAAGAGCACCCAAGAGCAAGTAGTTCATGCAAAATAAATAGCGGCCAATGCAAGAGCGGCCGGCGCGCCTTGTATGAAGAGAACTTTTTTACTTATTGTCGCAGCACCCACGACAGCGGCAGTCACGACACAAGCGTGAAAGAAAACTAAAACCGAAGGACCAAACTGATCCGGCAACATAGCACAACAGAGAAGGCCTACAGATAAAAATCCGTTGTACACACCTTGATTCATCGCGAGCGTGGCTGTTGAGTTTGCACGCTCTTTGGACATTCGAAAAACTCTCATGCCGAGCGGTTTGTTCCAAAGAAAACATTCTAAAATCAAGAAAAACCAGTGTTGAAGAGACACGACTAAAGTGAGGGAAAAAATAAGTTGGTTCATGCCCAACGATAGTCTTGTTTTAAAAACAAAGTCAATTGGGCTAGACCACATTGCTTTGTATTCGCTCTGAAATATCTACCCATTGACAAGGTTTACAACTGAACGAACAGTTAAATTGTAGGTGCTTTAATACGTAATTTTAAAAACTAAATATTATCTGCAAGGATGCAGACAAAGGATTTCACAATGAAGCGAATGTTGACGTTGGTGATTGCTTTCTCTTTTATTTTCGTGTCCTGCACATCAGGAAATAAAGGCTCTTCGTATTCCAAGATGGAATGGGACGACGTTTTCGTTCCCGGACAAAACGACTCGAGAGCTCCTGCTAACGATATGCCCGTAAAGTATAACTCCTCAAATGTAAATTTTATTAAAGAGATTCAGGAAGCTAAGGATTTAAAAGCAAAGATTATGGGTGCTGAGTTATCTGCCGCAGTCGGTAGAATGAAGAAAATTTTCGAGTTTGCGAGAACATCTCCTCGGTCTTTCTTTGGAACTCTCCGTCGCGATCAACCAATCTTTGAATCGAAAGGTGCCAAAGGCAGCCTTGTCGGAACCGGCCTTAAAGAAAAAGCTGTTCCTAACATTTATATCGTCACCAAATTCAACGATGTCCAGGAAGTTCTAAATAACAACAATGTTTTCACGGTGGCCGGTTATAAAAAAGCTATGGATGCCACTGTCGGTGGGGCCTTTATGTTAGGCCGTGATAATGAAGCTGCTAATTTCGAGAAACCGCATATGCGACATGCACTTTACGGAAATCCGCAGGATCCAGTTGAACAAGCGCGAACGGCTGCAAGGGTGCGAGCGATTGTAAAAAGCCTTGCGCTCCGTGGAATCAAAGAAGGAACAAAAAATGGCGAGTTGGATGTGGTTAAAAGTGTAACTCGCAGTGTTCCGCTCGGACTAAATGATGAGTTTTTCGGATTTAACGGTCCGACTCAAGAGGACATGGCAAAATGGTCGCGAGCAACACAACACGCCTTTTTCCATAATCCATTCCAAGACCCAAAAGTATTTAACAAGTCAGTCGAAGCTGGCAAAGAAATGAATGAATACATTAAAAATGTTCTTCTTCCGAACAGAAAAATGGAATTTGCCAATGGTCGTCCTGCAATTGACACAGTTTCAAGAATTATTCGGGCAAGCCAGTCTAATGCAACCCATGGTCTGTATGAAGATCGAATCGTAGCTAACGTGATCGGTCTCTTAGTCGGTTCAGTTGAAACTACGTCAGCTGCCATCACACAAGCTCTACAGATTCTTCTCAGCAACGGAATGTTGGATGCCGCAATTGAGGCTGCAAAATCTGGAAACGACAAGCTATTCGATGGATATGTATGGGAAGCTTTGCGATTCGATCCAGTTAATCCTTGGCTCGCTAGATATTCAACCGAGGACTATGTTTTAGGAAAAGGTAAAAACTATGAAACTACAATTCCTGCGGGGTCCTTAGTTTTAGCCTCCACCGAATCTGCAATGTTTGACGAAGAAGTGGTGAGAGAGCCTCACTTGTTTAAGCCAGATCGAGATAAAAATATTTACATGCATCTTGGATATGCACATCACCGCTGTCTTGGTGACGACGTAAGTCTCGTCATGGTCCCCGAAACTCTTAAGCAGATTCTTTTGCTTCCGGGAATTCAGGCAGCCTCACTCAAGCCGCTCGAAACAGAACCTTTTCCAGAAACTTACGTTGTTACGTACACCTCTAAAAAAGATGAACCGAATGATGAAAGAAACTTATGGCAAAAAGTCACAGGGTACGTGGGTCTCGCCGAATTTTTTCACGAGCGAGTCGACAGCATGTCACGAAAGAAAGAGGCAAAGGTGGCTATTAAGAATGCTCTTACTGGAGATCGAGACGAGAAAAGAAAAGCGATCAAAGATCTTCCTGATTTAGTCGTAAATGCGACCGAGGATCTAGATAATGATGGCATTAAAGATCCTGATAATAATTTGCAAACATGGCATTGCTTAAATACAAATCCAAAATCAAAAGAAGCTTTCGAGAATCCAATTGATCGTAAAAACTACTGTGAAGTCGGAATGGCCTTCCGTGGATGCTATTTTATTCAACGTCTCGTAGCGAAGCAATCAAGTTATGCTTCTTATTACCACTGTGCTTACACCAAAGATGGAAACGGTGTTATGCGGCTCAATCCAAAAGAAAGAGAAGATTTCAATGCCAAGTTCAAGCATTTGGAAAACTTTTACTTCTTAAATTTTGAGAATCAGTAAGGAGTTGCCATGAAGCTTTCACGAATTCGAATTGCGGGTGTATTTAGTTTTCTTCTAGCTCTTTCATATGTGGCGTGTACTCATATGCAGAGAGCCCCTAGTAGCCACGACTCTTACGCCGAAGAGTATAAAGGCAACCTATCACCGGATCCTGTTGTAGGTGAAATTTTAGAAAATGATGCGCATATATATGGTGGAAAAGTAAAATTCACTCCGGGTCTTACGGCCGACGAAGCGATCGACCTTTGGCATCTAAGTGAGGGAAGTGAAGTTTATCCTCTTGCCTGGATGATTCGAATGAAGAGTCAGTTTTCAAATCTCGCTGGTAAAACTTATTTACACGAAAATCTTGATAAAAAGTTCGGAATCATTCCCGAATCAAAGTTCATGGCTGAAAAAAGTGAGTATCCTTTTAAGTGGGTGGGAATGACAGCTGCATGGAGTGAAGC
>JBFWYS010000264.1:0-5530 GCA_050186175.1 Pseudobdellovibrionaceae bacterium | reverse complement strand
TGAACTCACAGGAGCCGGAAGCAAAAAACCCGCTCCTGTTTTTTTTGCCTAAACATCATGAAAAGAAAATCACTTTTTATATCTTTACTCTTTCCTTCGCCGCTCACTACAATTTTCGTACAGTCAAAAGGAGCGATTCATGACACTCATTTCTCTTCTGATAACAGCCCTATCCGCATTCGCAGACCACCGCCCGCCTCCCATCGAATACACTTGCTTCGCCCCGGCTAACCCCACTCGCGGATTTCTCAGCGACTTCTATATCTCAGTCACGCGACTCGATCTCGGCGGAAAAATTTTCCTCACCTCCGATGGAATGACCCAACAACTTGGCGCCATTCATCAAACAAATACTTTCACACGTGACGATGACGCCACCGGCTCCTCTTTTTCGCAAACTCTGGCTCTCCTCGACGCCGAAGACATGACCGGAATTCCAAGCACTTCTGAAGTCGATTCAATTGAGCGCTATGCTTCGAACCAAGCTCAACACCAATTGATTGTTTATAAATTCTTTCAGGGAACCGAAATGAAAGGTGGTGCATTTGCTGTTAATTCACGTGCCACCAAGTGTTTGCCTCAATAATTTCGCGCGGCGCAAATATCTACGCTGTCTATATTTGAATTAAGGTCTCGTTTAGTTCGAATGGGTTGACGAACGCTCCACAATTTTCTGCAATGGTCATGACTAAAGTCGATACGGATATCGACTGTTTCAAATTCTAAGGAGGGTTCATGAAGCGTTCTATTCTTTTGCTGTC
This sequence comes from Pseudobdellovibrionaceae bacterium, assembly GCA_050186175.1. GTDB lineage: Bacteria > Bdellovibrionota > Bdellovibrionia > Bdellovibrionales > Bdellovibrionaceae > JBFWYS01. The sequence goes on along the minus strand of JBFWYS010000264.1, from coordinate 4,769 downwards.
CGGCCTTTTTCTCTTGGCTGGTTGTTCGAAACCGACAGATTTTCAAACGCAAACCGCAGATCACGATGGGGCCCGCTTTGAAAAAAGCGCGACACCTGCATTTACTGTCGTGAATGATCTTGGCCAGCCCATAGCTGAGGCGCAAATTTTAATCGGTAAAAAAGTGGGCGAGCCCTTTAATCGCAACTTTTTAACTACAAACGCTCAGGGAACAGCAGAGCTTCCTGATGCATGGACTGGCGAGCTTCCAGTTACGATTCAAGCTCCTGGTCATATTCGCGCAACTTTTTTTGACGGCGCTCATGGCGATCGTACTTTCAATATCCGCAGAGCTGACTCAGCTGCGTTCTACGAACTCAACGGAACAACAAGCGGCTACGGAAGTCTCCCTCGCGATGGACAAGTGGATTTCGGTTTGATGATCGCCGCCATCAACAAGCAAAAGCTTTTCAAGTTTGACCTTGAGATGGTCATTTCTCCAGAGATCGATGTCATCGAAATCATCGGCAAAAAACTCGAGATTCCATCAAATGTCGCCCTTCCAAAACAAAAAGAGACGTATATTTTGCCGATCACATTGGAAAAAGAGAAATACCGAATTTATTATCGCGATCAGGGAAAACACACCGTTTTCGCGGCACGCGGACAATTCCCACTTAAAGACGTTGCCGATCAGTTAAAAAATGGCACTCCGTTTTACAACTTAATTAACTACTTTAAGTTCATGACTGGAACCGTGACGGCAGTTGATATTCAAGGAAAAAAGACTTCGAAAAACTTAACCGTCAACGCCATGAACTTTTCAAAAAAGTTGAGCATCCAAGCCCCAAGATATCCTGGAGAACAGGTTGCGATGGCTGTTGCCTTATCAGATATCAACAACAATTTATATCCTTCAGACGTAAAAAAACTCTCTTCTGGACAAACACAACGTTTGAATCTTCCAGATCAAGGAAGTCCAATTATTGCCTCGATCCTTGCACTCAAAGCCGATTTTGAAAAACAGGGACCTTTAAATGCAGCGAGTGTTGTTGTCGCGCCGTTTGTTGACAAGTTTACGCCAGACCATTTGGCGATGGTTCCAAAGCCAGAAGTGCTCTCTCGTAACGAGCTTCGTTTGACTCCTCCTTCGACAGTCAACGGTGTCGCACAAGCCGGCACCTACGCCGTCCTCTCAAAAGTTGAGAGTCGTGTTGAGGCTGGAGCCAGCGTGCAAAAAACTCGTTTATGGGAAGCTTACGGATTGAATTGGGCGAATCACCTTCAACTTCCAGAGTGGCCACAAGAAACGCTGCCAACTCGCGGCTTGAGATGGGAAGTTACTTTCATCGGTTCGCCGGGTGATATATCGTATCCATCAGGACCTGAATTACTGGAGAAGGCATCGCATGTTTCTTACAGCTCTAAAGACTTCTAAGAATTTGTTTTTGATCATCTGCAGCCTCCTTTTCCTTGGAGGCTGCACTCTGTTCGACCCACCCGTTACGAACGACAGACCTCGATCGCCAGAAAAAAAAGTGATCTTCGCGCCTTACGATCAAGTGTGGAGAGCCGGTCAATTGGCCATGGGAAAATACCCCCTTGTTGCCAACAGTATGGACACAGGCCTCGTTGAAACCGAAATGATTCGTGGACCTGAGGGATTTAAAGCGCCCCTCTTGGCAAAACCTCCCTCTTCCGGAGTGAAATATAAAATTATTCTCCGCATGGTCAAAGGAGTCGTGAATGGAAAAGAAGCCGTTCGTGTCAATGTCTCAAAGAAAATCGAAATCTCTCGGGATTTTTTCTCAACTCCAGAACGATTGGTCAGCGATGGCCTCGAGGAAAAAGTGATTCTCTACAGAATGGAGCGAGAGCTAAATATCGAATCCGCTCTTCGCAAAGCGGCTGCTCAGCAAAATGATGGCTAGTAAGTTTTTTTGGCGACCGTGCCGTAGGCACGAACTCTAGGATCTGCGTCCCTACTCATTCTTTCAAAAAGTTCCTGTTCATACATCTTTGGATATTGAGCCAAGGCGTGAGCGATTTGCCGACGCACCCAAAGACTCTTCCCTTTTCTAAAGTTTTGCGGATGTTGAAGTGCTTCCCAAAGCTGTTCTCGAACGACAGAGTCCGAATAAGATTTCAAAACTTCGACGGCAGCACTTCTTACGACCAAAGCTGGGTCAAATAACAGGGTGCCAGCCACAGTTTTTGCTTTCTCAGAATTTACAGTCTGTAAAGCCACCAAACTTGCATTTCGGGCATGCCAAACTTTACTCTTCGCGATTTTTAAAAGATTCGGAACTGCTTTTTTCTGATCAATTTGTGCGAGCGAGTTAATCGCTTTCCAACGAAGGCTCATCGGCGTTGCATCTGAATCAGCTAAAACTAAAATCGATCCGTAAATATCCGTGCCTTTTTCTTTAAAAACCACTTTTCGATTTTCTTCAGGCAAAGAGAGGATCTCTGAGGCACGAAAAGATTTATCAACCGCAGCTTGCGCTCCACTTGTCACAAGAACCAATGCCAAGGCTCCCCAAAAACGCTTCTTTTGAATCATTTTATTAACCTTTTTTTTCCACGAAATTTTCAAATTGGTTCATGAGCTCAGCATCTTGTTTTTCTGTGCCGGTCTCTAGCTCGGCGGCCTCGGCCAATAACTTCGATTCGTCCATAGACTGATCAAGTGCATTGGCTTCTTCACTACCACCATCACCCAAGTCTTGGGTTTCTTCTAACATGCGATCCATATTGATCGATCCACTCAGTGGGTCTTCAGAGGCGGCCGGCTCTGGAGCTGCAGCAACAACCGGTTCACTCACAACTTCAGGCACAACCTGCGCGACCGCCGATTCTGGAACCGCTCGAGTAACATCCGATTCATCTACGCCCATGTCTTGATTTTTAACGGCTTCAGAGAAGTCATTCATCACAGGATCTTCTTCAGGAGCCGCAACGGGCTCAGGACGTTTCTTATCTACAATCGCAGGAGCCGGTTTTACTTTTGAAGCTTCTTCTAACTGAGCTCTTAATTGAGCGAGTTGATCAGAAAGAATTTTGTTCTCTTCTTTGTAATGAGAAAGATCGGCAATATCTTCTTCGATAATCTCATATTCCGCCAAACGACCCTCAAGCTCACGAATACGATCCTCGAGTTTACGTTTTTCCTCTGTAGAAATTCCGCCGGATGCAGGAGCCCCGCCCGCAGCCGCTGTCGTCTGTGTTGCTGTGATCGCCTGTTCTTTTTCCTTAAGTTCTCTTTCTAAATTCTGAACTTTACCTAACAGGGTCAAAACTTGCTCTTCTGGAGTTCCCGGAGGAGCCTCTCCAGCCGATGGTGGCAAACCTGCCGTCACTCCAGCTGCGGCTACCTCAGGAGAATTAAGATTGAAGGTCGAGGCACCGGATAGGGTGTGCGGCATTTGTGCACTTTGTTCGAGCACTTTTTTAAGAGACTCTTCGATGCCAGCGAGGTTAGATGTAGATTTTTCTTCATCTTTCCCGAGGAAAGTACGCACTGCCACAAAAATCACACCGACGATAACAAGGACGAAAATGATTTCAATAATCAATACGTTATTCGGAATGAAAAAATGCAGGAACTTCTCGATGCTCATCTCAAGTCATTGTCTCGAAAAGCATCCAGGGGCGTCAAGTCTCCTTGAACATTCCGTTCTTGCAGCTAGTCCGTCTAGCTGGACCAGAGTCGATAAGGGTGTTAGGGTTTGCCAATGAAAAAGCCCTTCGATCTTCTGATTACAAATGCACAGACTTTGGTCCCAGACTCGGCAAGCCCTTACGGTCTTAAAGAAACTCAAATTAATATCGGAGTTCTTGATGGCAAAATTGTGGATCTGGCTCCGAGCTCTTCAGCCGAAGCTCTCAAAGTTTTTGATGCCAGGGGCCTCACAGTTCTTCCCGGCCTCATCGATTCGCAAGTTCATTTTAGAGAACCTGGCTTGGAACACAAAGAGGATTTGCAGACCGGAAGTCGTGCTGCAATTATGGGTGGAATTACGACAGTCTTTGAAATGCCGAATACAAATCCATCAACAACTACAGCTGAGGCTCTTGCTGATAAACTCAAGCGAGCTCAGGGCCGCATGTGGTGTGACCATGCCTTTTTTGTCGGTGGCTCTCACGAAAATGCGGATCGCACGGCCGAACTCGAAATCCTTCCGGGAACTCCAGGAATTAAAATTTTTATGGGAAGTTCGACAGGGAGCCTTTTGGTTGAAGATGACGATACTTTAGCTCGCGCTCTAAAAAGTGGAAAAAGACGAGTCGCTATCCACAGCGAAGACGAATATATTTTACGAGAGCGCAAAGAAATCGCGGTTAAAAGCGGAGATCCCAAGGACCATCCTATTTGGCGAAATGTCGATTCCGCCCTTTCATCAACCAAAAGATTGATCGCCCTTGCAGAAAAAAACAATCGACCCGTTCATGTACTGCACATTTCTTCGGATGAAGAAATGGAGTTTCTTAAAAATCACAAGCGACTCGCCACAGTCGAGGTGCTACCTCAACATCTTACTTTTTTCGCTCCAGACATTTACGAAAAGCTCGGAACGAAGGCCCAACAAAATCCACCCATTCGTGAAAAACGCCATCTCGAAGGCCTCTGGAAAGCTTTAAGAGCGGGTGTTGTTGATGTCATCGGTTCTGATCACGCTCCTCATACCCTCGAGGAAAAATCACGTCCCTATCCGACATCCCCATCGGGAATGCCAATGGTGCTAACCACGGTGCCTTTGATGCTCACCCATGTGAATGCAGGAAAGCTA
>JBFWYS010000263.1:0-5579 GCA_050186175.1 Pseudobdellovibrionaceae bacterium | reverse complement strand
ACTCGATTTTGGTGAATGCTTTAAAATAAGAGAAAAATCTGTTTTAGGATATGCATTCATAATGTGCTCGATTGTATCCAGAGTAGGATTCCTGTCTCCAGCCTCTCTCATACAAGGTGCGACCTTGGGAAGAACAGTGGGAGTTTACCGAAGACTGCTACAGTTGAAATTTGGGTGCGAGTCCAGACGGAAGACGGTCTTTGGAAAAAAAATGCGATTTAGACCGAATTTGAAATTAAAAATATAAAGGCTATTGGCCCCAAGATTGATAAAAGAAAAAATAAGCCGCTGTCCTTCTGAGGATCTGAATTAGATTCGGATTCTCTCACTGAGATAGGCATGCTCTTTGCTCGGATAAATTCCTGAAACTTTTCGAAGTCCTGAGTATTGCCGACAACATCAACATTGCTAACGAGTTCCCCTGCTCCGAAGCGAGTAAATAGGTTCAGCTTTTCGGCCATTTGCGGTTCCTTAAAAAATATTTTTAAAGAATGCTTTGAGGTTTTTTCGATTTCGTCAATCAGGTCCCAAGGAGTTGGGTTTGAAACCTGCAATTTATAACCATTGATAGGGCCAAGGCCCCTCTCAGAGTATCGAAAAACCTTTGTCTTCATTAATATTGGTACAATAGTGGCCGTCCCATAATACATCCCAACTAAGGTCAGGATTGAAGCGAATCCCGTAAACTGCGGATTTTCAAAAAATCCCATGAAGTATAAAACTCCGAGAATTACCAATAGGACCTGATCCAAAATCAGAAACCAATGATACCAACTCAATCTAGAGCGATTCGAACACACTGTCGCAAATTTCTCATTTCTGTTCACAATAAACCGGAATGTACCCTATTGTTTGTGCTGCGGCCAAGCGATATCAAAAGAACCTGACTGCGAAAAGTTCGATACTAGTCCGATTTGCCCCGCCAACTTTTTTTCACAACAAATGGCTCTCACCATCGAGCTTTTGCAGTCGCATAAACATATTTTTTAAGTGGTTTTTCAAGTTCTTGTAAAGTAATGCTTAGTTTTAACAGGGGGGATTTTTGTGAGGTTATATTTTTCATTTCTATTAATTTTCATAGGCATTTCTTTGCCGATAAATTCGGGTGCTAAAGAACAAAGCTTACCTAAGATCACTCCATCCAAGATTCTTGAGGAAGGAGTTACCCAGGTTGTTCTGAGTTCTGATCAAAAACACCTTTTTGTGGCGAATAAAAAACATGAGATACTTATTCTCGATGCTCTGACTGGCACATTAGAAAAGAAAATTCTGTACGGAAGTAATGTTGTGGCGATGGAGGTCAGCAACGATGGTAAAATACTTTTCGTGGGAGCAGAAGATGGAAAAGCAAGAGCTATCGAAATAACAACGGGTAAAGTACTAGCTGAAGTACAGCATACTCAGTATGTGACATATTTGGCGATTACTCCAGATGGTAAATATATGTTTTCAGGCGCTGTTGCTAGGACAGATGTCGTAATGACCGAGGTTTCGAGTGGCAAAACAATTCAAAAGATTCGAACTCCTCACATAGATAAAATCATTGTTAGCGCTGATGGAAAGTACTTAGTCATTGACACTTCTTTTGAACGCGAACTTTTGATTTTTGATATCGCAAAACAAGAAATTGTAAGAGCCATCCGTAAGGGTAACTCGACAAAAACGATGAGGCTATCTGATGACCCAAGTAAATTGTATTTACATCAGACCGACACGGGTGGATTTAGAATTCTATGTATTGATATCGAAACGGGACGCATCAACGAATTGCCTTATCTAAGAGGGGTGGACAACTTTTGGATCAGTAAAAATGGAAAATACCTTTTTGCGGGAGTCAATGAACAACCTAGGGTTGATTCTCTACAAGTCTATAATTTATTTAGCGATGATTTATTGTTTAAGGTTCCACACTACGGTTACTTCGAATCATTGGCGGAAAGTGATGATGGGAGATATATTTTTACAGGTACGTGGGGGGATGACAAGCTGCGCATCATTGACTTAGTAACTGGACAGGTTGTGAGTGAGATTCAACACAATGATGGGATTAATTTACTTATTACTAACCAAGCAGGAAATCGCCTTTATTCACTCGTGGGCTGGGAACTTCATTTTTACGAGTTGAATCTTCCGTAAACCTTATGTTTGAGTTAGCGCCTGTTGTTGCTGGACAAGGCGCTATACTGCCCGTAAATAAGTTCGATACTCGTCCCATTTGCCCCGCTAAAATTTTGCCTCCAGCAAAATTTAGAGATTAGAAAATAGAAATTTGAAATTTGAAGAAATCCCTTAAGAACAAGAGGTGGATAGAGCGCGAGAACCCGCGCAGGTTCGAGGTCCCGGTGCTCGCAGAGCATGCGCACGGATAATCTTGCGCTGAGCTAGCTGTTTCCAACCGCTAGTGTAGCTAAAGTGGGTACTGTACCGAACTTCCCGACTATTTTAGGCAATCAGACAACCGCTACGACAATTATAGGCCACTTGACATAGACTATTATTATAGTCTATTTCTGAAATCAATATGACAATCAGACTACTGTTTTAGTCTAGAATTTACGTAGTATCTCTTATGACTTAATAGCCAGACTAGAAAAGTAGTCTAATGTAGCCGAAACTGCTAATAACAGGATTTTTTAAATAACATGTATAGATCAATCATTTTAGAAATTTTTGTTGAAGGCGGATGGCAAATCCTAGGGCAGGTTGATGTTGCAGAATCTCAAATTGAGAAAGGGTATCGAGCCAAAGGGGCTTTCGAATATGACCTTCATTATCTAGATAAAAACTTCGCCGCTATCCAAAGTTATGGACATAGAGCTGCTAGTGTTCGTTACCCTCTCAATTTTGGCAGATTCTCTGAAGCTTCGTGGCCTGCATTTTTACTCGATCTAATTCCTGCTGGAGTGGCTCGCGACAATTGGCTAAAACGATTAAATCTTGTGGATGGTTTCGACGCTGATTTTGAGCTCTTAGCAAAAGGAGCGATTAATCCACCAGGCCACATACGAGTCAAAACGGAAAAAAATCCGTTTGAGGGAAATATGCATCATGCAGGATTTGATTACTCCGAAGTTGTTGGGCGCGGAGTTGACTTTATAGATTATGCAGAAAGCATGGGAGCCATTGTCTCAGGAACTAGTGGAGCCCAAGGTGTCGCGCCTAAGTTTTTATTAGTGCAAGATAGTAAAGAGAAATGGCATGGGGACGGTGCAATTAGCGACTCTCAAATCAAAGAAAGTTGGTTGGTAAAATTTCCGCGAGGAAAAAAAGAAAGCGACTACAAAATCCTCGAGCTAGAAGCTGCCTATTACAGGATAGCAAAAAAAATGGGCGTACGTGTGCATGGACCTTTACTATGGGACCAAGACGCTCTCTTTGTCCCTCGCTTTGATAGAGAAATTCAACCACAAAAAGGGCTTGTACGTAAGGGACTCGAAAGTCTTATTTCAGCAATGGGAGTGGCCGACTTTGGAGTTTCCAAATCACACGAGGACTATATTCAAATTATCGCTAAATATTGCACTCGCCCGAAGATCGAAATTCAGGAATATATCTTACGAGACTTTTTGAATATCGTGATGGGAAATACAGACAATCATGGTCGCAATACAGCCCTACTTAAGGAACTCGACGGAACAATTAAACTGTCTCCCCTTTTTGACTTCGCTCCGATGACTCTTGACGATTCAGGCATTGCAAGAGTCAGCAAATGGCAAAAAGAAGATTCACAGATTCCAAATTTCTCTTCAATTTATGATCTTCTTTTGGCTCATAAATTTACGGCTGACGAAGCTAGCGTTTTTTTGAAAAAAACTTTTGAACAGTTAGAAAACCTGATGTCTGAAATGAAAAGAGAAAAAATTGAAGGTAAAACATTAGAGCGAGTGACTCGGAAATTTGATGAATTTATGAAAAAATATCTAGAAGAGCTAAAGCAGATATGAATAAAAAAAATCTAGAAGCTCGCAATAAAATGCGAAAAGAACTATTCGATTCCATTAACAACAAAGACATTGAGATCTCCTCTGCATTGGTAAAAATGCGAGCCGTCTTAAATCTCAGCCAGCAAGATTTTTCAAAACTTGTAGGTATAAGCAAAAAAATCATTTCAGATATAGAATTAAATAAAGGGAATCCGCGCGTTCAAACTTTGAATAAAATTTTTGCTCCCTTAGGCTTAGAAGTCGGCCTTAAGGCAAAAACCTTAAAGCCATAAAAATCCTATCGTACCTCCGCTGAGAAGTCGGAGTTAATATTTTCCTCCCGAGAGTTGGTGGATCATCTCATGAGCCACTCCAAATGCGGAGGCAGGATTTTGTCCAGTCACTAATCTTCCATCTGAAATCACGTGATATTTAAATGGCTCTGCTTCGGCGAACTTGGCACCTAAGAGTCTTAACCTGGATTCCAACAAAAATGGAACAACGTCTTGTCGGCCGCGAATCGTTTCTTCTTCGTCAGTAAACGCAGATATTTTTTTGCCTGCCACTAAATACTGGCCGTTCCTCAATTTTACATTTACAAGAGCGGCTGGGCCGTGACAGACCGCTGCTATCACTCCTCCCCTTTCATAAACTGTAGCAATGAGAGAATTTAGTTCAGGACTATTTGGAAAATCCCACATCGTGCTCACTCCACCCACCAAGAAAATTCCGACATAGTTCTTAGAATTGACGGTGGCGATCGACTTCGTTTGACTCAGGCGAGTCATCCAACTCTGGTCATTATAAAATCTTTTGTTAAAAGGATCTGCCCGATCGAGTGTGGCTGGATCGATAGGTCCTACTCCTCCAAGAATACTAGCCAGTTCAACATCGAAGCCTGCATGCCGAAGAGCCGCTACCGGATGAGTGAGCTCATTGAAATGAATTCCCGACGGTGTACCAGTCGATCCAAGCATGGATTCATTGGTGACGACGACCAAAACTTTTCCTCTATGCGGAGTAGAATCTGCCAAAGCCACTGATCCACATAGAAAAAGAGCAAAAAATAAATAGCGAAACATAGAACCTCCTTAAATTGTTATCAGAAGGTTTTCACCACGAAATTTTTTGGTCAATAGGAGCTCAGAACAAATCGATCCCGATAAATTATGGGATCAGTTTAATATCGGCGTTCAAGATACACGCCCAAATCAATTCCCTGCCCGCCATTTTTATTTTCACAGTGAATTGCAATTGTGTTCGACTCATTTAATTTTAACGACGCAATGGCCTCAGGTCTAATTTTATGGTGCGTGTACACCATCATATATCCGTGCACATCGAGAGCGAGGAGGCCATTAATGTAAACTTGAGTGTTTTCATCGTAATAGATTCTGAATACCAAATTTTGAAGATCGTCCGGATTTAGATTTTTAAGAACAAAAGTTTTTCTTAACCAGATATCTGAAGTCGTCCACTCGGTTCTAACTACCGAACCTGGAGTGCCCGCCAAACCAAACCCACCTACACCCTTGCTCCACTCTCTTGCTTCATATGAGGGTGAGAACCAATCTCCTGCTGGGCGAGTTAAGGTGTAGCTCCAAGTTTGTGGCTTGGCTTCAGAGGTAGCCACAATTTCTTTATAAAAAATCGAAC
>JBFWYS010000262.1:0-5587 GCA_050186175.1 Pseudobdellovibrionaceae bacterium | reverse complement strand
ACAATTCCGACTCCTACCTCATAACCCTGAAATAAAAATGTATAAGGTCCCCAGCTTTGTCCCATAAGTTGAAATGTCTCGACTTTAATTGGTGTCGAAAGTGGAATTGCACCCAAAGCCAATGCAGCAGGAACAAGCGCCCAAATTGGCGCCGCATAAAAAAGTGGAGCGATGGCTTTCGAAGGGATAAAGTCTTCTTTGGTCAAAAACTTCACTGCATCAGCAAGGAGCTGCATCAACCCAAGCGGGCCTACACGATTTGGACCAAAACGATTCTGGATGTAGGCAGAAGCTCTTCTTTCAACCCAAACCAAAAGTGGAACAGCCTGGACCATCATTAAGAAAATAAGAATTAATTTTACACAGTTGACGGTTATCTCAAAAACATCAGCACCCATGGCTTATTCCCACTCCAAAGCTTTCGATTTTACTTCCCAGAACAATCCGAAAATAAAAACAAAAAGGAAAATCATCATCACCGAAAAAATATAAAGACCCCATCCCCCAGCAATAAACTCTTTGTAAGTAATTGCCCACGGATACATGAAAATAATCTCAATATCGAAGATGATAAAAAGAATCGCAGTGAGATAGTATTTTACAGAAACTTTTGTGTCGGATTTTTCCTGACTCGGAAGTCCGCACTCATAAGAGGTTTGCTTGATCGCTTCCCGACGTTTTGGTTTTCCGGTTATCGATGTGAGAAGCAACATTGCCGCGCCAAAATTAATTACAAATCCGCCAAAAAACAGAATTCCACCTAATGGCACTTTGCCCCCACCGTTAAAGTCCATGTTCATAAGTGAGCTTTGAAGGCACCAACGACCCCATTGGCTTTCAAAATCACTCTCAAAAAGCTTTCAAGTAAGTTATACAAGTCGTCTCAAACAATTCCAAGAATTTTGAGCACATAGCCTATTTGAAAAAGACTTCTAGAAGGCTGCTCACAATTTGATTTCTGATTCTAAGGATGCGATGTTAGTGGACCATGGCGAAGGCAGAAAATCGTTCTCTTCACTTAGAAAAAATGATCGAGAGGGAGCTTTCGAAGAAGACTTCTGAAATTTCTATTTCAGGAACCTCATCTGTCTTGGTTCTTTCGCATCTTTTGTCACAGACTCTATCCAAGAAAATCAATAGCTTGCCGCACCTTGTACTGCTTCCAAGTCAATCTGAGTGCGAATTTTTTGGGCAGAGCTTAAGCTTTTTCGAACCTCATATCAATTGCCACATTCTTCCGCACTTTGATGTTTCTCCCTATTCAATGCTCGAGCCGAAGGCACAAACTTCTTCAGAAAGAATTCGTTGGCTGCATCGCGCTCAAAATGCAAAGGCGGGAGAGATCTTCGTAGCTTCGATTGGAGCCTTGCAACAAAAGACGCTTCCATTTTCAGTTTTAAATTCAAAGACTCAAACTTTTAAGAAAAGCGACGATCTCCCAAGTCAGATCAGTCAACAGCTGACTTCAATGGGATATCTCTCTGTACCGCTGGTAGAGGATCTTGGGCAATTTGCAATTCGCGGCGGAATTATCGATATTTTTTCTCCGGCACACGAACTTCCTGTGCGCATTGAGCTCTTTGGTGACACGATCGAATCGCTACGTTTTTTCTCTCCCGAAAATCAACGGTCCTTGAATGAAACTGGATTTTTTACCCTTGTACTGCCAAAGGAGTATTTTTTCTTAGAAGAGAATTATGAAAAACTTCTCGCACGAACTAGAGAATCGCTAAAAGATCGTGAATTGAATAAAGATGAAGCTGATCAACTATTACGATCTCTAGTTTTAAAACAAGCAGATCCTGCTACAGCATTTTTACTTCCATTTTTTTACGACAAACTTGAGTCGCCTCTTTGTCACTTTTCCACTCCGATTCATGTTTGGATATTAGATCCGCTGGAGGTCTCCAGGAAGTCAGATCTTTTGATGGAAGAACTGAAGCAGGAGTACTCTTCTTCGATCAAACACACCATTCGCCCTCCGCTTGATGGGTTTTATGATCCGTTTGAGAACTTAGATTATCCCGAAGATTCTAAGAAGATTCTTTTTTCCAAAGTAGAATACGCAAACCAGAATGAAAATTCTCTAACCTATTCAACTTCTGCTCCATTTGAGTTTGCAAATATCAATCAAACTTACGCAGTTGGAACCGATTTATGGTTCAAAAATTTTCAACCCAAACTTCAAGCGTGGAAAGACGACCACTATAAAGTTTATGTGGCTACACGCAATCAAACTCAAAGTGAGAGATTGAAGCTCACGTTAGAGAAACTGGGTTTCGATCCACGAATTGTTGGCGCCGAAGAATATTTATGGAACGAGTGGGACCATCAGCAAGAACAAAATAGATCCTTAATTCATCTGATACCTAGAACTCTTGCTGAATCTCTGCGAATTTTTGACGAAAAAATTTACTTTCTGCGCGACGAAGATTTTTTCGGAAAGAAGCAAAGATCTAGATCTACAACGGCCTCACAAGATTTCCAAAAACAGGCTAAACGGCTTTCGTTCGGAGATATGAAGCCCGGTGATGGAGTCGTTCACGTCAAACACGGAATCGGAATCTACGAAGGCCTTAAGATTATGAATATCGGAGGCGTTGAATCCGAATTCATCCAAGTAGCCTACAAGGATAAAGACAAGTTGTATCTGCCCGTTTATCGGGTCGGGCAGCTGCAAAAGTACTCAAGTGGTACGGCAGCTGTATCCGTCGATAAACTCGGTGGTCAACAATGGGAAAAAGTAAAAACGAAAGTAAAGGGCCGCTTAAAAGATGTGGCCTCTGAACTTTTAAAACTTTACGCCGCTCGAGCCGAGATTATTCGTCCGTCACTACCTGAAGTAAATTCTGAGTTCTCCCAATTTGAAGCTGCATTTCCTTACGAAGAAACAGACGATCAATTAAGAGCGATCTCTGATATTCTAAGGGACTTCTCAAAACCCAACCCGATGGATCGTTTAATTTGTGGCGATGTTGGTTTCGGAAAAACAGAAGTCGCGATGCGCGCTATTTTCAGAATGGTTCAAGAAAGAAAACAAGTCGCGGTCTTAGCCCCGACGACCGTTCTGACCTTTCAACATGCAGAAACTTTCAAAAAACGTTTCGATGGATGGCCAATAAACATCAAGGCACTAAACCGCTTTGTTCCCACGTCCGAGGCAAAAAAAATTGTACAAGACACGAAAGACGGCAAAGTAGATGTTCTAATTGGAACTCATCGCTTACTCAGCAAAGATATTGAGTTTAAAGATTTAGGTCTTCTTGTAGTAGACGAAGAGCAAAAATTCGGCGTCACCCATAAGGAAAAAATTCGAAAACTAAAAGTTGCCGTAGATACACTGACCCTTTCGGCGACACCAATTCCGAGAACACTCAATATGAGTCTGAATGGCGTTCGCGATTTGAGTTTGATTAACACGCCTCCAATGGACCGTCTTCCCACAAGGACTTTTGTGTGCAAATTCGAGGAGGAAACCATTCGTAAATCGATCCTTTCGGAACTGGCGCGTGGTGGACAGGTCTTCTTTATTCACAATCGTATCGAAGGCCTTTTTGGCCTGGCCGACGAAATCCGGCAAATTGTTCCCGAAGCCCGCATCAAAGCAGCGCACGGGCAAATGGAAGAGCATGAACTTGAAAAAACAATGCTTGAATTTTTCAATCACGAAATCGATGTTCTTGTTTGTACTACGATTGTTGAATCAGGGATGGATATTCCAAGAGCAAATACAATGTTTATCGATCGCGCCGATATGTTAGGCCTCAGCCAATTGTACCAGTTAAGAGGACGAGTGGGTCGTAGCAAGCAACGGGCTTATTGTTATCTGCTTCTTCCACGATCTAAGAAACTAGATAAAGAAGCTCAAGAACGATTAAAGGTTATTCAAGAAAACTCAGCATTAGGTAGCGGAATTCGTATCGCGCAATACGATCTAGAACTTCGTGGCTCAGGAAACATTTTAGGCGAAGAGCAGTCGGGTCATATTAATTCTGTGGGTTATGAACTTTATACAGAACTTCTCGGCGAAGCCTTAGCTGCTGCAAAAGGAGAACCTGTTGATGACATTGAAGTGGATCCAGAGATCAATCTTCGCGTCCCAGCTTTTATTCCTGATGCCTACATTCCTGATATTCGTTTGCGCTTAAGTTATTATAAGGCACTCGCTGACATCAAAGATACAACTGAACTTGAGAGTATCGAAGAAGAGTTAAAAGATCAATACGGACAACCGCCAGAACAAGTCATGAATCTTATGGGACTCATGTTGATTCGCAGCCTTTGTAAAAAATTGGCCGTTCGTGATCTCAGTGCTGGACTTAAAAATATCTCTCTGATTTTCACCGATAAAACTCCACTCAAGAGTGAATCAATCATCAGCTTAGCAATGCGAGAGAATAAAAAATATGCGGTAACGCCCGATCATCGACTCAATGTTCGAATGAATAACATCACTTGGCCTCAGGTTTACGAAGAGCTGCAATATCTGATTAAACTGGCAACCTAAGTCGACGTTCCAAGGAACTAATAGAATTCCATCTGAAGACCTGCGGTAAACATGGGACCTGTGCTTAAATCGGCATCCCCGCTCCCACGCACCATTTGAGTGACTCCAATATCGATATAATAATTTTCGACAGAGTTTTTCATATACGCTTGGTTATGAGATTCCCAATTGATCCAATTAAGAAGTAGCAAGAATCCAAAGTTGTAAAAAGCGCCTGCTGCCGTTCCGCTGTCAGAGCCTGTTGAGGGCCCGTCTTGCACAGCGAATATCTGTTCTTTGTAAGTCGTTGAGGCCAATCCTCCTCCGAAGTAAGGAGCAATATAAGGCTCAAGCCAAAATGAATCGACGACAAATTTTAATCCAACAAGTGTCTGACTAATGGCAAGTCTGTTATAAGTTGGATCTATCGTTGTTGGATCGCGTGACCTATGCGAGGAGATATCTCCGACCGCATACCCAAGATTAAAAAGAAATCCACCGGCACTCGTATTGTAACGAACACCAACTTCTAGTTCTCCCATCTGCCCACCCTCACTGTAGGCATTTTCATAAGTCGACTGATCTATTCCAGACCGATAAAATTCTGGTTTGAAAGCGCGGCTTCCAAAGCCAATTTGCCAGCCCCAATCATATTTTCTATGGGTGTAAGGAATAATTGAACTCGCATCTTTATCTCTAGTCATCACAGTCGGTGACATCTCGACCTCAACCCACCCGTCAGAGTCGACCTGTTCATCTTCAACCAACTCCTCAGCGCGAACAGAAAAAGACCAGAGCGTACAAAGAAAAATCAAAATTGCGACCAAAGCTCGACTCCAAATTGTCCCAGAATAAGCCGATACTAAGGCATGCGCCTGAGCTTTTTGCTTTTTATGATGATGGGAATGATGATTGTAAGTCTGCTGCCTATTCATGCGGGCGCGAATTCCTCGTCTAAAAATCAATACGCTTCTTCAATTATCACTGCAAAAATCAACGATCACATCAAAAAAATGTCGCTCGAAGAAAAGGTCGGGCAGCTTTTTTTAATCGGATTTCAGGGACAAGACCTGAGTCAGGGTCTAGAAAAAACAATTGAAG
>JBFWYS010000261.1:0-5604 GCA_050186175.1 Pseudobdellovibrionaceae bacterium | reverse complement strand
TACTTATTTTAAACTCTGAATTGAAAACCAAAGAAGAGTTTTCGTAATCGAATTTTCTAGAACTGCGATATAATCGCGAAATGATAAATTTATTCTCCATAAATCAAGAATAGGATAACAAACAAGTTGGCCTGGACTATGAAGAGTTACCTGACCACCCCTCTCTATTTTGGCCTGAGTCCAGTCTGCCGGAAAAGCCGTTAAAGTTTCCAGTTCGTCACATCTTTTACCAAGCGTTACTGTTGGACTATGCTCACCCCACAAGATCTGTGGGCCTTGTGCGGCTTTTAAAACGAAATTTTCTTGAGCTTTTAACACCTCTAAATAAGAGTGAGAAGCGTCAAAGACCTGCGTCTTTAGCTTCGCGAAATAAGATTCGTCTTTCTCAGTATAATTCGACTCGATCATTTTCCTTAAATCCAGAACCGGAATGAACTAGAGTAATAGCGCCATCTGCGCCAAAATATGAAATCACTTCTAATGTTCCCTTAAGCCTTCCTGGAACCTTGCCAATCAGACTTCCTGTCTGTGGATCATAAACATCGTCGCCCTCGTCATTGACTTTTACAATATCACCGATGTTGAGACCAGAAATTCTTCCAACATTTAAGAATATTCTTTCACCTTGAACCATAGCCACTCGGCCTTCCCACACCAATTTATCCATAGAAGCCGTTAAACGCGGAATTAAGGTTACGAAGGCTTGCCCCATAAGTCGTTCGATAGTTTTAGCGCTTGCCTCGACGTTTTTATCATCCTGAACTGGAGCCGCCACGCGCATTGAATCATCAGACGAATCAAGCTTAGTCGTCGCGTCTAAAAGCACTTTCCCGTTTTTAACGGCCGCAAAACGAACAGCAACCTCGACTTCCACCGTCGATTCCATTTTTCGAAAAACGCCGACCTCATCCGCTTTCTTTACAAGCCGGATTCCTAAAATTTTTCCTTCCATTAAAGCATGGATTCCCATCGAATCCGCTTTTTTTGAAATTGCGTCGAAATCGTATCTTCCGTCTTTTATGTAGTTTTTAAAATCTGTGGAAATATCACTCCCATCAACGATAACCATTTCTTGAGTTTTGTTTGCTTCTGCGATGAAGATTTTTCGAGTGCGTTCTTTGAGTGCGGGATCAAGAGCAACGGATCCATCGAGAAACGGCAAAACCACAATACGCTTCTTCATTCCAAGATCGGTGGCGGGACGCGGAACGGGAGCCGGCATCGCGATGTCTTTTTTTTCTTTTGTGACTGAGCAGGCGGTGAGGAAAAGGAGAGAACCTAGGAATATTTGGAGGGCATTGGCCATTGTTTTCACTCCTGTTTATTTTATTTTAAGGCAGTGTGTGCCGAGGCACAATGTAGGAGGACTTCAGACTGGACTTTAGGAGGAGGCTCGCGATGTTTTGTTTATCTACAGCCTTAATGGGTTTGCATAGGGCGGCCATCCATGAGCGGGCCTTTCTGTCGGCCTTCCTGGCCGACAGAGCTAAATACCGTCTTCTGTGAGACATCTTTTGCGGATACTCTCTATGATTAATTTCTATGCATTGGAAAATTTTTGATCTCCCTGCCACGGTGGCAGGGAGAAGAGCCGCTCATGGATGGCCCAATTCTTAAGCTCGCAGAGAGCAGCTGTAAACAAACAAAGCGCCGAGGACCCGAAACCTAAATCCCCACACTCATCCGAATTTCATTCTTATCTAACACAATCTGAGGCTCGCTCAGCTTCAAACCAGGACTCGAAAACTTCTTAAGCTTATCCGCCAAGGCCTCGATTTTCTCCGAGCTTTCGACTTCAAAAGCTTTTTCATTGTACGAAACTCTACGCTCTTTAATCGACTTAATTTCATGAATTTGAGCCTTCAATTGCTCTTTGATTGCTTCTGTCTGCTGAAGACTTAAGGTTCCTTCCAAAGCGAGAACAAAACTTTCTGCAGACAGAGTCCCTCTTTGTGAAGCTTCAAAAACTTGCGAACTTAAATCCGTAATAACCTCTTGAAGCGCCGAGCCGACCTTTACAAGATCGACGCCATGCCCTTTGTTGTCGAACTTTAATGTTCTTACGACTTCACCTACCGTTCGGCCTGTAACCGCATGAAATGCCTCCATTCTCACCTGGAGCTGCAGATCCTTTTCCACTTCTTGCATCACAACATCGCCTTCGACACAAATCTGCCCCCCTCTTTGGGTCGTAAACTCTGCCAACTCAGTTTTTCTTGGGTTTTCCGTTTGAAGCTCACCAGGAGCAAATCCTTTCCACTCACCACGGATCGGTCTAAAACTTAAAAAATTGTTCTTAAAAAACACTTCGGTCATTCGGTTTTCAACGAGCTTCGCCATTTTCTCAGCTTCACCGTTATTTTGCGTTTGCGAATTTAACCACCAGGAATATCTCTGACCTTTTAACCGATCTTCAACCCTCACAAAAGGAACCACTGTTGCCGCTCCCGAAGAATCTTGAAGAAGTCCATTTTCAGACAAAAGTCCGCGCAAATCGACTCTCGAAACTTTCATCGTAATTGTTTGCGAGTATTCGGCATCTTGCTTTTTCATTTCGCTAGTTCTTAAAGTCGGAACAAAACGTCCGTAATTTTTCAAAATCTTAGAAATCGTATTCTTATTTTTATTCACCGCCGATTCGCCAATCATTTCACGAATCAGCGGCAAAATCGCCTGCTCAATGGCCGAGTTTAGAAGTTCCTGCTTTGCAAGTGTCATATTTTGATTTTTAGATTTTCCTTCAACGGACTTTTCGTAAAACTCAGTGTCCATTTGAGCCGAAACGGAAAACGAAGCCAAAAAAGAAAACGGTAAAAGAAATGCAAGAAGTAGGAATCTCATGATGCTCTCAACTTTCTAACTTCGAACTTCGATAAAATCGGTTCTTCCTAAAGTTTGATGGACATTCTCAAAAAATTCATGGGTAGGCGCGACACCGCCACCGGCCGCCTCTTCGTTTTCTAAAAATACCTTCTGCTTCAACTCGGGCAATTCGATTTGATAAGTCACCTTTGCGGATCCTGGATGCTCTTTTACCAAAGACTCCAGCGTTGCAAAACTGTCAGGATCCAGTTTTTCCAAATGAAAAACCATTTGTTTCACTTTTGCGAGCGCTTCTTTGAGAGGAGAAACCGTATCAACAAGAATCTTAACAGGCCCGTCTTCAGATTTTTCGAGAAGACCTGCAATCAAAACTGGACCTTCGTTTTTAAAGTTTAGTTCACATCTTTGATACGAGTCCGGAAAAATCACAAGTTCACACTGAGAGCTTAAATCCTCGAGAGTGCCAAATGCCATTCTTGTGCCTTTTTTTGTGATGACTTCTCTTTGACTTGTCACGATTCCCGCTAAAATCACACGGCGTTTACCTGCATCACGCCGAGAGGCATAGTCTCGTCCGTTTGCAGCTGGCGCAGGCACCACGGGCTTTTCTTCGGCGGCCACTTTTGGCAACTCAGCGATTGAACATGTCGTCCAAATCTCAATAATTTTTTCGTAACCTTTTAAAGGATGATCGCTCAAGAAAAAACCAAGAACTTCTTTCTCATTATTCAGCGTCTCAGCACGACTCCACTGCTTCATGTTTTCAAGTACGATGCTTTGCTCTATTTCATCCGACAAATCAAATAGTGAAACCTGTCCTAATTCCTTATCTTTGCGAATTCCGTCGGCGCGATCCAAATACTTTGGATATCCTGCCATCAGTTGCGCACGGTGAACTCCAAAGCCGTCAAAAGCTCCGGCCTTGATCATACTTTCAATTAAACGTTTATTGATTCTCTTAAGATCTACAGTTTCGAAGAATTGATCTAGAGACTGGAATCCTTTTTCAGGATGCTCAAGTGAGTTGCGCGCTTCGATCAACGCTTGGACTGCAGACTCTCCGACGCCTTTAATAGCTCCAAGACCAAAGTAAATATCGTCACCTTTAACGGTGAATTTATAATTAGATACATTGATATGAGGAGACGCTACTTTAAGACCTCTCTTCATGGCGTCTTTTACATATTTCACAATTTTGTCAGTATCTGACATCTCTGTGGTTAGAAGGGCCGCGTAGAATTCAGTTGGATAATGTTTTTTTACCCAGGCCGTTTGTAACGTAACAACTGAGTAAGCGGCAGCGTGTGATTTGTTGAAACCGTAGTCTGCGAACTTGTACATCAAATCAAAAAGTTCATTGGATTTCTCTTCGTCGTGACCGCGCTCGATCGCTCCTTTTAAAAAACGCTCGCGGTGTTGATCCATCTCCTCCTTGATTTTTTTACCCATAGCTCTTCGGAGCATATCCGCTTCACCGAGACTGTAACCGGCGATCTTAGAAGCGATACCCATAACTTGCTCTTGGTAAACCATAATTCCGTAGGTTTCTTCGAGAACCTCCTTGGTGTCTGCAAGAATATACTCAACTTTGTTTTCGCCATGTTTTCTTTTTGCAAAGTCCGGAATATTCGCCATCGGACCTGGACGATAGAGAGATGTAATCGCGGTAATGTCGGCAAAAGAAGTCGGTTTGATTTTGCGAGTGGCATCGGTGATACCATCACCCTCGAACTGGAACACTCCCGCAGTATCACCCTTTGACAGCATTTCGAAAACCGAGGCATCGTTCATAGGAATTTCAAAGGCCTTGATTTTCTTTCCACGATTGGCTTCAACTAGATGTAAGGCATCGTTGATGTGAGTTAGCGTCTTAAGCCCCAAGAAGTCGAATTTGATCAATCCAATTTTTTCGGCGTGTTTCATGTCGTATTGAACTACGTTTTCGCCGTCGGCACCACGATAGAGGGGCGCGTGATCGACAAGACGACCATCGGCAATCACAACTCCCGCTGCATGGATGCCGGCATGACGAACAAGACCTTCGATCCTTTGGGCAAGCTCCATCAGGGTTCCCACTCGTGAATCAACTTCCATCAACTCCTTAATTCGAGGTTCCATCTCAAGTGCTTCTTTTAATGTAATTCCCAATTTTTCTGGAACCAATTTAGAAAGCACATCCACTTCGGTAAATGTCATTCCCAAAACTCGACCCACATCTCGGATCGCAGCACGGGCTTGAAGTTTTCCGTACGTGATAATTTGCGAAACGGATTTTTCTCCGTATTTTTCAGTTACGTATTGAATCACTTCTTGGCGACGATCCTGACAAAAATCGATATCGAAGTCGGGCATCGAGATACGCTCAGGGTTCAAGAAACGCTCAAAAAGAAGATTGTTGGGAATTGGATCTAAATCCGTGATTCGCAATGAGTAAGCGGCCAGACTCCCCGCTCCTGATCCCCGACCAGGTCCTACAGGGATATCATGTGTTTTCGCCCAATTAATGAAATCCGCGACGATGAGAAAATATCCATTAAATCCCATTCGGTCGATGATTCCGAGCTCGTAACTCAATCGTTTTTTATAAATTTCAATTTGCTCATTAGGAATTGGAATCCCTAGTGCTGCAGCTTCTTCGAAGCGGACCTGTAAGCCGTTGAAACAGGCCTCGGCCATTTCTTCTTTAATACCTTTTCCCTCTCGAGTTGGAAAAGTGGGAAGATGGTAGATAGAGCGTCCCTGGGAATCTTTAAGAGGAAACTTTATGTTACACTTATTCGC
>JBFWYS010000260.1:0-5626 GCA_050186175.1 Pseudobdellovibrionaceae bacterium | reverse complement strand
ACTATCCAAAAACTAGACGCGAACGATGGTTGCACGTGCAGGCACAGCTTAAAGTTTTCTCTTTTGACCCAGGAGTCCTCTTTGTCCGAAGAGAATAAAACAATCCTGGAAGTTCTAAGAAGGTAAAAAAAATCGTGGGTGCATTAAAGGATCTCTCTATTATCATTCCAATTGCTCCAAAAGAGGAGGCCTGGCGAAGCCTACTCAAAGATTTAAGGTTCGTTCCTTCTGAGGTCGAGATTTTCCTGGTTGGTCCCGAAAAACCTCCCCACCTAGAAAAACTCAAATCACGCTCTCCCTTGGCGAAACAAATTGAATGGATCCAGTCTCCTTTGAGTCGGGCAATACAGCTTAATCAGGGTGCTCAGTTTACAAAAAAGAAATTCATTTGGTTTCTGCATGCCGACTCAAGACTCCCAAAGGAGTCCTTTTCTGCGCTCAATACCGCACTCACTTCTGATCCGCAGGCCCTTTATT
The DNA here is from genome assembly GCA_050186175.1 of Pseudobdellovibrionaceae bacterium. Taxonomy (GTDB): domain Bacteria; phylum Bdellovibrionota; class Bdellovibrionia; order Bdellovibrionales; family Bdellovibrionaceae; genus JBFWYS01. The sequence goes on along the minus strand of JBFWYS010000260.1, from coordinate 5,149 downwards.
ATTTTAGATTGGTCTTTCTAAACGATGGAACGCAGTTCACTCGAATCAACACACTTGGCGTCTGGGTCAGGTCTCAGTATCTTTCACTTCCGTTTGGCGACCAGGGGTTTTGTATTTCAAAATCTCTGTTTGATGAACTTGGCGGCTATCCTGAAAATACATCTTATGGAGAAGACCACCTTTTTGTCTGGAAAGTCAGACGAGCCGGAATCCCTATCCGCGCAGTGCGGGGCAAGATTTACACGAGCTCTAGAAAATATCAAAAAAACGGCTGGGCACGGACAACGCTCACACATGGAGTTCTCACGATAAAACAAGCCTTACCAGAATGGTTCAAGCTCCTCACTCAGAAAGGTAAGGTGTAAAGTGACAAAAAATCCGTCTGGCGCAATCTCAGTTTTTGTTAAAACCCCTGGACTTTCCCCCATTAAAACAAGACTTGCGGAGGCTATCGGCCAAGAGACAGCCGAGAGTTTTCATTTATTTGCATCTCAATGTGTTGAAAGCGTCATTGGTGAAGTCTTAAAGGTAAAATCTAACATTTCACCGTATTGGGCTATAGCGGAAAAGTCTGGCTTATCTTTTCCAGCTTGGAGTCGCTTTGAGCACATTTATCAAGGGGAGGGTGACCTTGGGGAAAGGTTATCATTTATCTATGATGAATTACTAAAGAAGCATTCCTTCGTCATTTTCCTAGGAGCAGATTCTCCTCAAATTTTGCCGGATATATTGATCCAGGCCGTTGAATCTTTAAACAGCTCTGATTTTGTGATCGGCCCAGCAGAGGACGGAGGATTTTATCTTTTTGCTGGGAAAAGACCTATCTCGAAACAAATGTGGCTTAACGTTCCCTATAGCTCAGATAAAACATTTGAGATTCTTTTTGATAATCTCCATCAGTACGGGCGAGTGCACGAGCTTTCTACTCTTCTTGATATCGATACATTTTCTGATCTTAAAAAATTCAGTACGCAAGACCACAGGGAAGATGACTTCACTATTAAACAAAAAGCCCTTCTTGATTGGACCAGAAGCCTAATTTTGAAACGAGGGGTGTGAGAATGGAAATTTTGAGGATCGCAAAAGAAAAGCTTCCAGCTTTCCTTTTTATGATTGTTCCATTTAATATTGGAGATTGGACTCCTGTTCAGATCAACAGCCATCCAATGCCCATTGTTACTGATGAAAACTCAGCCTGGAAAATTGTGACTAAAGACGGAGCGGGAGGATACGCATATATCTTCAACGATGGGGAATCCGCAACTCAGGCCTCTTGGGACTGGAAAGTCACAAAGTTTCCCAAGGTTGAAGTCAAACTTCCTTTTTTAAAACAGAGCGATGATTTTGCGGTCAGAATAGGGTTTCTCATTGAAGGTGAATCTGCATCTATTTCAATTCCAAGCCAAATTGAAAAGTTATTCAAATCTAAAAAGAAAATCTCAAACATCATCTTTTACCAGCCCATTCCCAGAACTGATCAGAACCGAGAAGCCTGTGGATTGAGTCCTTATCAAAAAGAAATTCTATATTGCCTTAAATTCGCCAAGGGAGAATTTGAAACAAAAAAAGCGACGCCCCTTGAGGACCTCGGCAAGCATATTGCGCTAAGGTCAAAGAATCTGAAAATAATAGGTATTTGGATTTTTTCTGACAGTGATAACTCGCATTCAGAATCGGAAGCGTATCTCAAAAATCTGAAGATGGGAGAAGGGATTTAAAGTTATGTCAATTAGAGACTATCTTCCAAAAAAGGAAAAGATGACGACCCTGCAAGTGAAATTGCCTGAGAGGTTGGTCAAAAGTGTCCAGGGCATCATGAAGTCTGACAATTATGGCACGTGGCAGGAGTTCATCACAGCCTGCTTCAACGCTTATTTAGAAAGCAAAAAGGAAGTCTCAGAGGAGTCGACAAAGGCCCCATCAGAAAACCGAAAAGACGGTAAATGAGATGAAAACTTTCTGTGACACAGTCGGTATCGGGCCGCCAAAAACCACACTTGAGGAATGCTGGTATATGAAGATTTATCATGGAATTCGGAAAGAAGCTGGCACTGTAGTCACTGTCACGAACGGAAATGTATTTTCAAAACTTAGTCCGCGCTTTGATCTAAGAAACCACAGCCCCACAGGATTTGAATGGGGATATGGGGGGTCTGGGCCAGCTCAACTATCTCTTGCAATTCTCGCAGATCATTTCGGCGATGATAGAGTGGCTCAAGAATTTTACCAGAATTTTAAATTCAGAGTGATTGGCCGACTTACCAAAGATGAATGGACAATAACCGCAAGGCAGATTGATTCTGTTATTCAGGAATTAAAGGAAAGCGAGATAAATAATGGATGAATATGGAACCTATAGAGCTGCAAGCGAGGATTGGGATGAACTCGCTTCGCTTTTCAGAGAACGAGAAAATATCTTATTTCCCTATTCGGCGGATGCTCAAAGCGCAATGATAATTTCAATCAATCGTGACTTCGTGAAAAGAGGAACGATGCCATTTGGAGGAAATCCCGCCGGACGCGCTTGGATTAGCATTCTTGGTCGGGGAGCAGGTCACGTTGATATCGATAACGAGCAACATGCGAGTTATCTTGAAGAGCACTTGGGCCTACCTAACGATAACGCCGTACAACTGGCAGAACTGTTAAATGAACTCAGGAAAAGGCGAATTTAAAATTTAGGGTTTTCTACTCCTCTTCTTCTTTGCCCTTGCTCCAATTGGACGTCCCTTCCTCTTGGTTCCCACCAACGAGGCTTTAACGTTGAGTTGAGAAAGTGCCTTTTCAATTTCGGTTCGTACAATTAGTTGAACCTCTTTTTTCGACAAAGGTTTGATAGGGCGTCCACGTCGCATGAATATACCTTTCTGTATCCTGATCAATAATTTCTGAGGAACTCAAACCTCTTACACTAGGAGACTTTCAGAGGCTATCTTGAAAAATCAGAGAAGGAAGGAAATGCAACGGCTCTGTTTTTTCATTGGCAATCGGAATAGACAGTGCCCTTGCCTACGCTTGGAGCGGCATGAGATTATCCGCTGCTCCGATCAATGCATCTACCCTTCCCTTATCGATGACGGCCCTGCAGATACCTGTCTTGCGGCACTGGAGCATGGAAGCCGATCCACTATAAAAGATAAATGGAATTTCAATTTTATTTTGATTTACATAATTTAATAGCTCGATGCCGTCGCCTGGGCTCATCTGATAGTCGCTAATGACTATATCAAAACCCTGATCCTCTTTCAGAATTTCGATTGCCTCCTCCCCACTCTTGGCAAGGACCATTTCACAGCCGAAATGAGCTCCGAGGTAGATTTTTAGAATGACCCGAATGGACTCATCATCATCGACTACTAAGAATCTCCTGGATCGCTCGCAATGGAAGGTAGACATGGGAACCTTCCTAATGAACAAGGCTTAGTTGTGGTGGCTCTTTAGGTAAGAAGTCTTTTAGGCATTCTTTTCGTCCAAGTTGCTCAATAAATTTGCGCCCAAAAATTTCTCTTTTTAATTTACCTTCGGCCTGGATTAATTCATCTCCAGTTAAATGCTTGATCTCATCAATTTTTTTAGAAAACTCATGTTCGGTTGACTCGATCACCAAGGCAAACTCCAGTGACTTTACCAAAAGGTCGCTTAGATTTTCCGCACTGATATTCCTCTCAAATTTATAGGTGGCCAATTGTTCAATCAGGATCATCTTAGAGGCAATCATGAGTGCGGGGACTGAGCAGTGGTGCATGCGTACTGATTTAAAAAATAGATCGCCGATTCTTCCGAGCTCTTCATTATCCATTACAAAGACGCCGACTTGACCGCTCAAAACTATTTCTAGCGTTTTGAACGTTGGGTTACAAATTTCGAGTTTAAGATTTTTCATCTTGGCCGCAGTGATTACATTTTTTGAAAACTGCAATTCTGAATTTTCGGTTAATAGTAGTACACTTTTATTGAACGGCATATACACCTCGCTTCTCAATGGTTTTGGCCCTTAATTTGGGCTTAAATCTTCTATGAATTATTCCTCCCCGATTTGGGTCCGCTTTCAAAAAACCATTGATGTCGTCTCGGTTGATCAGAAGAACTTTGCGGTCAGAGAGTGTTACCTTAGTTTTCCGTAGGGTGCCAATACTGGCTATCGTAATTTCGGGATAATGTTTAAAAACGTGTTCAATGATAGCTCGCTCTCTCAGCTGCTCCTGATTTGAGGAAACATCATACGCACAGACCAAAAATTGCACCCCATTTTGCGTTTTTAGGAGGGACTTAGCGTCCTTAAGACTGGGCGCAACAAGGCACTCGATGTCGGAATCTGCTTCAATGTGTTCGATGAGCGTCTGGGCTGTTTCCTCATCACTTTCTAAAATAACTGCTTTAATGGCCATAGATATTCCATGTTTATTTAGTCTTCTTTTTTCTCGTCTTTTGCGCCTCTAGTTCTTTTCTGCCTTCGTCATCTAGAACCAGATAAATATGAGTAATTCCAATTGTAGCAATAGCTTCAACAGATCGAATGAGATTGTTGTAGTAGTACATTCGACGGTCGGTCTCGTTCTGCTCTGATTCATCCGGGAGCCTGGGCGCCTCAAGAACGACCCGTCCATTTTCGTAGTCGATAAATATCTCTTCGGCATCGACACTATCAGTGAATTTTACGACCAAGCGATTGATGAGGTAGGAGCTGCTTTCGCCGTTGTGTTTTCCACTCCTTTTGGAATTTGAAAGAGCGCTCAAAATTGCCGCACGAACTTTTTTGTAATGTTCGATGTTGCGGAACACCTTTTGAGGTGGGCTAGCAAAGCTGATTTTCTCTAGTTTTTCCATATCGATTCCTACGTTAATAACGGTACTCATAGCATCACCGTTATTTTACATCAAGATATATTTACCGTTTAAAACGGTAAATAGGCGGTTTCCGTAGACTAGGATGGGTGGAAATGTTAAAGATAGGCAAATAATAGGGTTTAAAGTATGAGCCAAAAAACAATGACCCCAGAGGAATGGGAGGAACTGGTCCGTAATTTCTGTAAAGAAATTACCCGTTCCGTCACGCGCAAACGAGGCGATGTGGGTCGTATTGCCAAGTTGCTGGGTTTGAAGCAGCAGTCTATTTCGGATATGCGCTCCGGACGAATCACTGGCAGTG
>JBFWYS010000259.1:0-5655 GCA_050186175.1 Pseudobdellovibrionaceae bacterium | reverse complement strand
ATCCTCAAGGCTTCGAGAATAGAGAAAGGCCTCTTATGAAAAAAGATCTTCACCCAAAATTCAACGATGTCGTTTTCAGAGATATTTCGTGTGGATTCCAGTTCCTCGGCAAATCAACTCAATCTTATTCTGAAATGGTAAAATGGGAAGATGGAAAAGAGTATCCACTTCTTAAAGTTGAGATTTCGAGAGCATCACATCCATTTTTCACTGGAAAACAACGTGTGATGGATACGGAAGGTCGTATCGATCGTTTCAAAAAGAAGTATGGAACTATCGGCTCGACAAAGAAGTAGTTGTTTTAAATTTAAAAAACAGAGAAATGCGGTCCCTAAAAAGACCGCATTTTTATTTTGTCCCACAAAAGGCACAAGAGGTACGGCGTACCTTTTGGATAGGCGATGCGGCATTCTTTTTGAGATTGTTTTTTTTGCCTTGAAGAAGAGTTTGCTTAGGCGATTTTTGGATCGCTTTTTTAAACTCAAACTGTCGCTGGTATCTTAATGAGTGAAGTAATAGAATTTCTGAAATAGGAATTAAAGATGTTTTCGAAGCTAGAAGCTGTTGAATCTCGATATGAAGAAGTAAATCTCCAACTTCAAAAGCCTGATATTGCCTCCGATCAAAATAAATATCGGTCACTCATGAAAGAGTTAGCTGAACTCGAAAAAGTGGTTTCTGTTTATCGAGTTTATAAAAATAAAAAATCTGATCTCGAGGCGAACAAAGGTTTTCTTACCGAAAGTGATCCTGATCTTCGTGAGATGGCAAAAGAAGAAATAAAAACTCTTGAGCCGGCAATCGAAAAACTTGAAGCGGATCTAAAAATTCTTCTTTTGCCTAAAGATCCTAATGACGAAAAAAATATTATTCTCGAGGTGCGTGCGGGTGCGGGCGGAGACGAGGCGAGCCTTTTTGCAGACGAACTTTTTCGAGGTTACTGTCACTATGCAAGTTCCCAGGGTTGGAAAGTTTCAATGCTTTCGATGTCTGATGGAAACGTAGGTGGGGTAAAAGAAGTGATTGCCAGCATCTCTGGTGACAAAGTTTATTCCAAAATGAAATGGGAGAGTGGCGTTCACCGTGTTCAACGGGTTCCAAAAACTGAAGCTGCTGGCCGTGTTCATACATCTACTGTAACTGTTGCAGTTATTCCCGAGGTAGAGGCTGTCGAAGTTAAGATCAACCTGAATGAGGTTCGTATTGATGTTACACGTTCTCAGGGAAGCGGTGGACAGTCGGTAAATACAACCGATTCTGCAGTTCGTGTAACTCATCTTCCAACTGGAATTATCGTATTTTGCCAGGTGAACAAATCGCAATTGGCGAATAAGGAACAAGCTTTTCAAATTCTTTATTCTAAGTTGCAGCAAGCTGAAGATGAGAAAGCCCGTTCTGAAGCAAGTGAAGCTCGCCTTTCACAAATCGGGACGGGAGATCGTTCGGAGAGAATTCGCACATACAACTTTCCACAGAGCCGAGTAACCGATCATCGCATTGGTTTGACTGTGCACAATCTTTCTCAGATCATGAGTGGAGCCTTCGAAGACATGATCGATCCATTGGTGGCTCATTTCCAAGCTGAGGCTTTGAAGAAGCAAACAACCACGGGGAATTGATGAAAATATCGGATATACTTCCGAAGACGACTCAGTTTTTTAAGGAAAAAAATTTGGGCAGCCCCAGATTGGACGCCGAAATTTTAATTTCGTGGGCGCTGGGTTGGAGACGCCTAGAGCTCTATCTCAAACATGATTATCCTCTTTCTAATGAAGAACTTGAAAAGTGCAGAAATGTTGTCCGTCGTAGATCGAGCGGCGAGCCGGTAGCTTATATTCTTGGTGAAAAGGATTTTTATGGAAGAACGTTTAAAGTTGGCCCACAAGTTTTAATTCCTCGCCCTGAAACTGAACATCTCATTGAAACTTTAAATAGATGGTCGGGCGAGAATAATAAAAGAGATTTTGCAGCCTATGATCTTGGGAGTGGAAGCGGCTGTATTGCACATACTGTTGCCCTTGAATTTTCTGAATCAACTGTCGTAGCTGTGGAAAAGTCAGTGGATGCTGCGGATATTTGGAAAATTAACAAAGGCAACTTAGAATCAAGAGCAGAATTGCAACACGACGATGTTGTAGATTTTTTAAAGAATCAGAACTCGATGGTCGATGTGATTTTGGCAAATCCTCCCTACATTGCGGAATCTGATCCAAAAGTGTGTCCTTCTGTTCGAAAATTTGAACCGTCTATCGCTTTATTCGCAGAAGACGATGGAAAGAAGTGTATTTTTGACTGGTCCCGCCTCGCTTTTGAAAAACTTAAGCCAGGTGGATTGATTGCATTTGAAATTGGCGCTGATCAAGGGACCGCTGCAAAAGGTCATTTTGAAAGTTTAGGATTTGATCAAGTTCATGTGGAAAAGGATTTAGCAGGCTTCGATAGGATTGTCAGAGGCATAAAAACCCATTAGCTTAGGTCTTTATTCACTTATTAGAGGGTCTATGGACAAAATCATCGTTAAAGGTGGCTTGCAACTCAACGGTCGCGTGAGAACAAGTGGAGCGAAGAATTCAGCATTACCGATACTGTTTTCTACGTTACTCGCTGAAGGCGAACACGTTTTTAGAAATGTTCCGCGCTTAAAAGATATTGAGTCCACTTGCCAACTTTTAGAAATGTTGGGTTGCCAAACAAACTGGAATAAAGATGTTCTACGAATCAAAGTAAATAAACCTGCATCTTTAGAAGCTCATTACGACGTAGTTCGAAAGATGCGGGCAAGTATTTTATGTCTCGGCCCTCTTCTCTCTCATTATGGAGAAGCGGTAGTGTCGCTTCCAGGTGGGTGTGCGATCGGAACACGGCCGATCGACCTTCATCTTGAGGGGATGAAAAGTTTAGGCGCAGAGATTATTTTGGAATCTGGTTATGTGAGAGCAAAAGCTAAGCGTCTTAGAGGGGGGACAATTTTATTTGAAATGTGCACAGTAGGTGGAACAGAAAACGTAATGATGGCGGCTTGTCTTGCAGAAGGAACAACAGTTCTTGAAAACGCAGCAAAAGAACCCGAAATCGTGGATCTAGCTGAATATCTAAATAAAATGGGCGCAAGAATCAGCGGACATGGAACGAGCATCATTAAAATTGAGGGCGTAGAGAAACTTCGTCCGTCTGAACATTCTATTATGTCGGACAGAATCGAAGCCGGTACACTGTTGATCGCCGGAGCAATTACAGGCGGTGAGGTAACTGTCGAAAACTGCAAGCCAGAATTCATCGATAGTTTGATTATTAAAATGCGCGAAGCTGGTTTTACAATTGACACAGGAAAAGACACAACGACAGTTCGTCGTTGTCATAAGTGGACGGGCGTTGATATCACGACAAACCCGTACCCCCTTTTTCCAACAGATTTGCAAGCTCAGTTCATGGCGCTGGCAACGGTTGCCGATGGAACAAGTGTTATAACGGAAACAGTTTTTGAAAATCGTTTTATGCACGTCCAGGAGTTGGTTCGTTTGGGAGCTGATATCGTTCCTAAAACTAGAGTTGCTGTAATTCACGGAGTAAAAAGTCTTGCTGCTGCTCCTGTTATGGCAACTGATTTAAGGGCCAGTGCAAGTTTAGTTTTAGCGGGCCTTGCAGCTAAGGGCGAAACAATGATTGGTCGCATTTATCATCTTGATCGTGGTTACGAAGATCTAGAGGGAAAACTGAGATCTTTGGGAGCCGATATTAAGAGAGTTAATTAAGCTGCGTTTGTTTTTTTGTTGGCAATTGATTTGACCAACATTTGCGGGAATTCCTCAACAGAACAGATATAATCTGCAGCGCCAATATCAATTGCATTTTGTGGCATCGAGGAAAGAATAGAAGTCTTTATGGACTGAACTAATGTGCTCGCTCCAGCCGTTTTCATTTTCAACAAACCTTTTGCACCATCGTTGCCTGGTCCAGTAAGAACAGCGGCAACTGCATTTGTGCCTAATAGGTCTGCGGCTGAATTGAAAAGAAAATCAATAGAGGGTTTTTGTCTATTTAAGTGAGGAAGATCTTCGATACGAGTACGATATTGTCCGGCTACTTTAATAAGACTCATTTGCATCCCACCTGGAGCAACAATCACTGTGTTTGGTTTTACTGCATGATTATCCGTCGCTTCTTCTACTGAGAACGAACAGAGTTCGTCCATCAGCTGGGCAAAGGATTTAGAAAAAACCTGTGGCGAATGTTGAACAACAAGAATCGGTGGAATCTCGTTAGGAAGACGAATTAAAATAGATCGCAAGACTTCTAGACCGCCAATTCCTGCTCCTAGAAGAATCATCTTGTTTGGATCAAAAGAGGTCGGAGGAATTTTTAAACTTCCTGTGAGTTGAACGGCCCTCATTGCATCTAAATTAACCTTAGCAGCACCCTTGAGTTTTTCAATAATCTGTGGAGCCAAAGTCATTACATCTTTTGTCGAAGGTTTCGGAATATGATCAACGGCTCCAGCCTCGAGGGCCTTCAGAACCAATCGTCCATCATCGAGATTGATCGAAGAAATCATTACGATTGGAATTCTATATTTAGGGCCAATTTTTTTGAGAAGAGTAATTCCATCCATTCCCGGCATATGGAGATCAACAGCAATCACATCTGGTTTTTTGGTTTCGATGAGAAACTCGGCTTCACTCGGATGCGAAGCCGAAGCGACTAGCTCCAATTCAGGATTGTCGTCGAGTGCTTTTGCGAGCAAATCTCGAATGGCTTTTGAATCATCGATGACCATTACACGCAACTTGGGCTTAAATTCCAAAAGACTACTTACAGCTTCGTGATTGAGTTCTTTTTTTAAGAATATTTTTCCAGTGGAAGGAAAGTAACAGATAGAAATTGTTCCAGAGCGAACAACCTCCTTAATATTATTAAAGCCCAGTTCGTGTAAAACATTGAGGCCGCTTTGTGTTAGATTTTCTGGACCGACGACTTTGCACTCATACTCCTTGGGAGACTTGACGATATAAGGACTAACGGCTTCAAAAAGTGCAGCTAATTTTTGTGTACTGATTTCTGCCTGATCGATCAACCAGGCGTAACTAATTGGACCATGCACACAGACAAATAGTTTATTTTCAAACACCACTTGGTATTCGTGAGAAACATCTGGTTTGTAAAAAACCGCACTCATGAAAGGCCCTTGAAAAGTTATCTATCTGAAACCTTTTCGGTTTTTTATATTTGATACTAAATGATACGCATCAACTTCTGGACTTAAGTTTTTTTCTAACTTTATTTTTAGAAAGGGAGAAAAAAAGCCTCTTCCCTGGAGGGGTTTAGGGTCGAGGCTCGAGGAAGATCAATTGTTCTTGAACGAAGAAAAGTTCTGGAGGGGTCTAGAACTTAACGTGTTCAGTAACAGTTGTTGAAACTTGGGATTCAGCACGGGCAAAACCAGAGATGCCGAGTATTACTAATATGTAAGTCACGATGAGGACAGTCTTTAGCATTGTTCGTTGACTCCCGAATTCCTATTACAATGAGGACTACAGCAACTAATGTGCCACAAAGTGAGACCCCAAAAGCAAATGAGCGAGGAATCATCCTAGACCAAGATCCGGGGTGTGGATCCAATTTGGTTCCGTATCTCTTTTCACAGCTCCACTTTGGAAC
>JBFWYS010000258.1:0-5673 GCA_050186175.1 Pseudobdellovibrionaceae bacterium | reverse complement strand
CATTGAAGACAAAATTGCATTCATTAAAAAGCTTTTTCCTGAACCCGATGCGCCACAAATGAACGAAATAAAATTTAAATTCTCCTTTGAAAATAAATTTAAATTGGACACTTCATTACTTCGAGACCGCAATGCGAGAGCAGACGGATCATTACTTCTGGAGTAGTCATGCAGTAGAGGGAAGATTTGAGCCAGATTTTCAGACAGGATAGGAAGCTTTCTGATTCCCAGAATTTTATTTCCTGGCAAGTGACTCGCAATAACGGGCAAAGACCCCAAACTTTCGGGGTAAAGCCCTGCATTTCCAATTCCAGAAACAACCCTTTCAAAATCATTGGCGATGTCGCTGGTTTCCTGTTCTGAACCCGCAACAGTCAGTCCTAAGGAAATTTCGAATAGCGTCTCCTTATTCACCAAAATACGCTCAAGAGTTTCTTCTGACGAACTTAACACCGAATTCGATTCGATATTTTTTACTTCCAATGAATTAGTGGCTGAAAGGGCATGACTTACGCGTCGTTTGGTCTCAAGCTGTCTACGAATCTTTTTTCGGTCGGGGATGTTGAATTTTAGAGATAAAGTAAATGGAATATGACTTTCGAAAATGGGTTGCAGACAACCTTTCCAAGTGATTTGTGGAAGTTCAGTGAGTGATAAAATGCGAACACTGTTTTCATCAGCTTGAATGAAGTCTTTGTGCCACACAATATCTGGCAATGAATTCTTATAAATTTTCGGGCCGAAGATCGTGGCAAGATATGACTTCCATGTCATTTCAGTTAGCGGTTTGGGTTGAGTCTTTAGCTCATGCAAAACGGCTTGAAAGTGTGAATAACTTTCTTCTTTCCGTACTCTCTCGAAAACAAGGATGGTTGTTTTTAAACCAGCAATGTCGTGCTCTACGTGCGATCGAAAAAGCAAAACTTGACCGTCGAAAGAACTAGGAAGCCGCGATAGCAGTTCAGAAAGCTTTTGAAAAAAGCCATCACTGCTTGGGCCATTGAATCCTTCTTCGAAAAGCCCGCTTGATAACGGCTCCATCTCATAACTTTTGAAGATGGAGCCGTCAGAACTCTCAATTAAGCCTTCGCCGATCCATTTTGTTTGCAAAATGGTTTTACTAAGAGAGTATTTTTTCATTTTCTTTATTCCTTTTAAAACGTCCCGCATGACCTAAGTAGATATGCGGCTCAATGATGAATCGGCTCATCAGTTCGAGATGACCGTTTTTCTGTCCATGCGAAATGATTCGCAGAACTCCTAGTGTCCCCAGCCCGAGGCCCCAAGATAAAAACAAGGGAGCGCCCATAATGTTCAGTAGAACATTGGAGCCAGCTAGAACTGAAACCGCCGTAACAATGTGACTGACTTCAAATCCCCACAGTTGTGAGCGGTTCATGTTGCTGGTGGGGCAGTTCTTCATCGAACCACCCTTTGAATCAAATCAACGATACTTTGAGCGCCAAATAGAATCGCTGCCCCAGTAACCGCATAGACCAAGTGTTGTTTCGCATTTATATTTCCGGTGAAGAAACTGAATGCGGCAAAACCAAGACCTAACACGGCAAAGATCGGTAAGATCGAGCCTAACAGGACATTTTTTAATCCCATTAGTGAAGACTCAACCGACGCATGTGCAAAAGGCGCTAATAAAAATATGGCTACGATCAGTGCAAATTGTTTTTTACTCATTATTTTTCCCTTCGTTGTTTTGTAATTGGATGACATAGCGTTGGCTGGGCAGCATGTAGAGTTCGAAGCTAAGAGATCCCCCCGCTTTCGATTGCCAAGCGCGACCTACGCGATTCCATGCTGTTTTTTTCTCTACATTTCCATTTTGTTTCGTCTCGTATTCTTTTGCGACGAGGATGTCGTAAAATCCGTTACTCATGTTTCCTCCTGAGTGTCTAAAAGTTCTGTTAGTTCGGGTTCGGTCTGTAGTTGCAGATGCCCGATGGACCATAGGTAAAAGTCGTAGCAATCAAGTCTCATGTTCGAGGGGCAGGCATGTGTAACGCCTGACCTCGATACCAAGGCATTCCTTGCGATTTGATTCGCTCTTTGGAGTATTCGATTCGTCTCCAGGTTCTGATTTCAGAATTTGCATCTGGAGAGTAACAACACTCCCAACAGTGGGAATGGGTCGAAAGGTGCTCCATGCTGGGGCACCCGCATCTGGGGCAATTATTGAACTCGCTCATGGTTTCCTCCTTATTGAGACTGCAAATGTCTCAATAAGAAGAGTTAGCAAGAGTGTGCCAAGGCCTTCGTGTGCAGTGCTAAATATCTAAATATTTGAAATGAATTGATTTCTTCAAAATCTATACAGTCTCATTGATGATCCTGAGGCTCATCGGTCTCTGGCAAAGTCTCATGGTGAATTGAGTTATGGAGACCGAAGTCTCAGTGAACACTTGAAAAATGGGCTGAAATTTTAGACGTCAGCGTGAAAGATTTAATTCAGGATTAAGAGGTCATTTTGACTACTTGTTGCTTTTCTATCTGGATTCGACCCGTCTGGAAGTCTCCAAGGTCGTTGGCGTTTAAATGGAATGAGCAGGCTTCTCCAAAAGGTTTGCTCTGCCGGATCTCGATAAGATGGAACTCCAATGATAATTTCACTCTGCGCAACGTCCACGCGAAATGATCTATGAAGTCGATCCCAAAGAATAAAAATGGTTCCGAAATTTGAATCGGTCTCCTCGCGAACAATCGAGTGGTGAATTCCATGCATCCTGGGGGTGATGATAAATCGCCCCAGAATTCTTTCCAAGCGAATCGGAAGCCGAATATTGCTGTGATGAAACTGAGCAAATGTAGTAACGCATGCTTCGAATAAAATTAAGTCGAAGACTCCAATACCAATGATAATGATTTGGGCAGACCGATAAAAGGTTGAAAGAGCAAGTTCGCCAAAATGGAATCGCAGTGCAGTTGAGTTGTCCAGATCGAGATCAATATGATGGACATTATGAAAGCGCCAAAGAAAAGGCATTTTATGCATCAGTTGATGCCAGATATAGAGCGTATAATCGAGAGCGAGAATTGCAAGAACAGTTGCGAGAAAACCCGAAGCACCAATCCAGGGCAGAAGTCCCCAGCTCCTGAGCTCGACCATTTCAGAGACTTTGATTACGACTGGATAGAAGATCAATCGAAGTAATACGGCACTGGTCACGGCAATCAAAAGATTGATAGTAACTCTTTTCGTCTTGGGCTGAGTGGCTTTGCGAAGAGGCCAACGAGATTCTAGCCATAGGCAGGTGATGAACATTCCAAAAAGAACCGCTGTCCTGATTTCAACCCCTGGTAGCACTATGGATTCCATTTAGACAATGCTTTCATTTTTTGGCTTGTCCTGCAACATCCTCAACGACCAGCTCCAGTTTTGAAACCAGCACATCATAATCTGATTTTGTGTCATCTCCATCAATACTAATCCAAACGGCAACAGCTTCAAGTGGGTGATTGAGTTCGTAATTGTAGCCGAAAGACCCTGCCTTTTCGATTAAGAAAATAAATTCTTCTTCCATGAGATCAGAAGCTGGATGCTTTCTTGATTTTCCGACTTGAGCTGGATTTTGCGTCATATTAAAAAAATGAACGTGGTCAAGCCCCGTTCCAGAGGGAACTTGGTTATAAAGTTGTCGAACCCATTGTGACGCAAAAATTTTCTTAACACCACTTAATCGCTTGTCTCCAGGTACAATGATGCCAATCCTCAAAGCATAATCATCTGATCCTTTCAGACCTTGTTGAGAGACATCGGAAAATTTAGGCAACCCGTGAAAGGCACCGCTCACTTTAATTCCAGTAACTTTCACACGCGACTTGAGAGGAAAGATCAGAGGACTGGCTGAACGCTGTACTTGAATGAAGAGTCCTTTTTCTGAGGCCGAAACTTTATTGGATAAAATATTCAAAAATTCTTCTGTTCGCCAGACATCCATTTGCTGAGTCGGAATCACCATTGCAGCGAAAAGTAAAGATCTCATGGCGCGTGAGGGATTCATCTTGCCATCATCAATCCCGCGACAGCGGCTGTCATTAGCGTTGCAAGGTTTCCTGAAATAAGGCTCTTGAAAGTGAGCACTGCAACTTCTTGCTGCCGCTCGGGCAACGTCACGGTAAGGCCTCCGATGATAATGCCTGCACTTGCAATGTTTGCAAATCCACAAAGTCCATAAATAAGAATCATTCGACTGCTTTCGGACAATGCATTTGGCATTTTTGAAAGTTCAAAAAAAGAAACGAATTCATTCAATACAATTTTTGTTCCCATCAATTTTCCAGCAAACAAAGTTTCGTCCCAAGGAATACCCGTCAGCCACATAAAAGGACGAAGAGCGTATCCCAAAATAAGTTCAAGTGACCACTCGCCGGATAATACAGATAAGCCTTTATTGAGAAGATAAATCAGAGCAAAGAATACGAGTATAACTCCGATGATGCCAACGATCATATTCATTCCTTCAGTAATTCCTTTTAGAAGAGCGTCCATGGAATTTGCATAAGGCGAAGGTAGTGTAATGGGCTCGTCAATTGAATTTTTTCTGACATCTGCTGGGATCATCACCCGTGCAATCAGTAACGCAGCCGGGACACTGATAAGAGAGGCGATCAGAAGGTGAGCCATTGAATTGGGAATAACTTTTTCTAGAATACTTGCATAGAGAACCATCACCGTTCCCGAAATCGTGGCCATCGAGCATGAGATAAGAGCAAACAAATCGGCGCGATTCATTTGTTTAAGATAAGGTTTTATTAAAAGTGGGGACTCAATTGTTCCAAGAAATATCGTTGCAGCACTACCGAGACCAAGGGGACCCGAAATACCAAGCGTTCGTTTAAGAGCATATGCAAAAAAGCGAATCATCATAGGCAAAATTCGCCAATGAAAAAGTAGCGCCGAAAGCGCGCTTATTACTAAAATTAAAGGTAAGACTCTTACGGCTACTATAAAATTGTTTTCTGCGTGGACAGCATCAAATGGCGCAGGACCTCCCGCAAGATAGCCAAAAAGAAAAGTAGAAGCCTTGTCTGTCACTTCCTGAAGTGTAATGACCACAACATTGAGTTTCGAAAACACGTCTACAAAGAATGGAGATTTAAGAAAAACAATAGCTGTGACGATTTGAATCACCAGTGCTTTTATGACAAAAATCCATTGAACCTCTTTTTTACTCTCAGAAAAGATCCAGGCGATGAAAATAAAAACAAATAATCCCAACAATGCTGTCATTCTCTAAGCTCCCGATACGCAAGCAAACAACGCGAAATCACAGTTACAATTAAAAAACCAATCCAGATCCAACCGGAAATTGAAATGAACTGCGGTAAAATTAAAAAGATGCTGTACGCAATGCCAGTTTCTCCTCCCTCAGCGAGTCCAGCGGCCAATCTTAGTCCACGATTGTCCTGTGGAGGGAGTTTTCGTTTTTCTTGCAGAGACCCAAGTGACAATGCCCCAGTTATACAAAGAACATATAGAAACAGAACGATTCGCCATGCGAAATCTTGATCTGGAAATGCCAAAGAAAAACCAAGTACCATAATGGAATACGAAGCCATGTCTGAAAGTATATCCAAAAAAGCGCCAAAGAGACTTGTCTGCTGAGTAGCTCTTGCAAAGATCCCGTCAGTGCCATCCAAAAGACGTCCTAGCCACCAAAT
>JBFWYS010000257.1:0-5677 GCA_050186175.1 Pseudobdellovibrionaceae bacterium | reverse complement strand
TATTGGATCGGAGCCGTTAATATTCCAGTCATGATTTCTAGAAAAAACACTCAAGGGTGGTACAACGAACCTTCTCTTGATTCTAAATCTCTTGAATCCAAATACTCTTCTGAGATTCCAGGTGATGATGTCGCTGTTCGCTTTAAACCAAAAGGCAATTTGCTAGACATGGAGTTTTGCGTAAACGTTCCGGGCACACAAATAACTGCTCAAAAATCTTGGGTTCCGGCAAATGTTGAGCAAGATCTTTGGATCACCAAGATCAAACTCGATGCGAGCATGGAGGTAAATCCTGGCATCGTCGAATTCGATTATATCCGTCAGTGTTTTAATTTGGAAACTGGCTTCCGCTCAGATACAGGAGAGCCCGTTTTTGAGGTCACACAAATCGGAAAAGCTCACGTTGAAACAGCAAGATTGAGTGGAACAGCCCTTTACTTTACAAATTGGTTCACAAATGTTGTCGATTTTGTTCTCCAGATTTTTGAAGTCAATGTCCGCCAAGAGATCGTTCGTTCGGCTCAAAATACAGTGGCAGATCTTTCTAAAAACGATTTTGATTCTGGCGCATGGCTAGTTCAGGTTTCACAGGGCACAATGGGAGAAAGATTTACGCGAGAAATCGGTAAAAATGTTGAATCTCGAATCGCCAATCGTAGTTTAACAACTTCTGCCCCGGAAATTCGCAAAGTTGTTTACCAACAGTGCATTCGACTTGCAGCTTTAACTTCAATTAACGACGTCAAGAGACTTACCAACGAATTTTGCACTCACGCCCTCGATCATGTCGAAATCGCACTTGAACCTTTTGCTTACGACGCTGAAATGGACCAGCTTGGTTGTTATCAATACTTTGCAAACGTAAACAAGGGCCACTCAGGCGCATGGTGGACTGATCAATGTAAATTTAAAGTTCGTCTTGCGGTCGGAATCAGCTTAGAACTTAAAGACCGCATTGAGCAGATCGCTCAAATCCTAAACTCACTTTTCGATGGAATTCCAGATCCGTTCGCAATCGATCTTGCAAACATTCCAGAAGTTAAACACATCAACTTCCAATATCTAGATTCCGTTATCGCTTATCTTCAGGGTCAAGGACAAAAAGATGTTTCCCTCGAAACGATTAAGTCTTTTGTAGCTCAAACTCCGGGCGCTGAAGCGGCTCTGTTTCTTCAGTCTATCGTCAACTAGATTCATCCACGTGATTCATCCACGAGTCCCTACGCCCAATGGCTCAAGTCCTTGATCCTTTAAATTGAAACTGTTTTAGAAGCCGGCTTTGAAGTCGCCCCAATGAAAAAGGGAAACTGGAAGCAGCCCTTGGAGAGCGATAAGTGCCAAAAGCGTCATAACTCCCAGAATGACAAAGAGAGTTAGGACCTGCAAATCACGCTTTTCACGCTCTTGCTGGTACTGCTCCTTGCGAATTTCAGTTGGCACTTTGTTTTTAAACTCGCCCATCTCTATTACCAGGGGCATCGCGACCCCGGTCTCCTACACTTTTATGGAAAATGCATACGCTGTGCCTTTATTTTCGGAGTCCCTTTGACTCCACTTCGTGGTAAGACCTATCTAACAACCCAAAAACCAGCAGGTTTTATGACTAGAGAAGAGTTAGCCAAACAGATTTATCAGGTTTCACATATCACCGGGTTCTTCAAACTGCGTTCGGGCCTGACTTCGAACGAATACTTCGATAAATATCGATTCGAATCTCATCCGCATCTACTGCGAGAAATCGGCCACCACATGTCTTTGATACTTCCTCATGGAGATTTTCTTGCCGGTCTCGAAATGGGCGGAATTCCGGTCGCAACAGCACTGTCACTTGCGACAGGAAAATCACAAATTTTTGTTCGCAAAACGGCTAAAGAGTACGGAACATGCCAGTTTGCCGAAGGCGCCGCTATCAAAGGAAAAAAGTTGATCATCATCGAAGACGTGATCACCACCGGAGGTCAGGTGATTGAATCCGTCCGCGATCTTCGCAGCGAAGGTGCTGAGATCGAGACTGTGATGTGCGTGATTAACCGGGGACAAGGAAAAGAAAAAGTTCTCGAAGATCACGGTTTAAAACTAAAAGCTTTGTTTACAATTGAAGAGTTGAAAAAGGCGGTGCTCTAAAATGGAAGTGGTCGCCATTATTCTTGTCGGAGTTTTAGTTTTCGTCGGAATCGCTGCGTACGTTTTTCTGATGCTATATTATCCTGAGTGGGTGGGAATCACAGGCAAAGCTGCCCATCAAACTTTGGATCAACATACAGAAGGCAGCGAAGCCAAAGCTGATATTGATCTTCTTCATGAGGAAAACAAGAAAAAATAATTATCTGCCGTAGCGCAAATCCATGAGCCAGTCGAAGGCACGATCGGATAAATGTTTTCTAATTTTCAGTGTACTCGCGACCTGATTCCCAACCGGATAACGAATTTTTGGTTTTTTACTCGTTAAGGCATCAACAATAGCCATTGTCGTCAAATCCACTGGAGCCGCAGATTGCACGACTTTCTCGATCGTTTTCTGCATATGAGTGGCATCTTCCAAATAAATCTTTTTCAATTCGGGACTCGCTTTATCAAGAAAATCTACGGCCTTCCCGATCCCCTTTTCCCAAATTGGAGTTTTAATAGGCCCTGGCTCGATGATACAAACCTGCACTCCAAACTTTTTTACTTCGCCACGAAGAGCATCAGAAATCGCCTCGATGGCATGCTTCGAAGCCGAGTACGGCCCAAGATAAGGGCGGGTGATCTTGCCGCTAATAGAACTCATGTTTACCACTCTTCCTTGGGTTTCACGAATCCATGGAAGAAACTTTTGAGTAACAGCGACAACCGAAATTACATTTACCTCCAATTGAAACCGAAGATCCTCAAGAGACACCGCCTCGATAGGAGCGGCAATCGCAGCACCGGCATTGTTCACCAAACAAAATTTTTGCCCAGGCACCCGAGCTTTAGAAATATAGCCATAAGCAGAATTGATCTGTTCGCTCTTCATCACATCTATAATAACGGGAATAATTGTTGAGACTTCTTTTTTAAGAGACTCTCCATCAGCCTCTTTACGAACTCCTGCAAAAACTTGATGTCCATGCCGAGACAAGGTTAAAGCGGCATCTCTTCCAATACCAGTTGAGGCACCTGTAATTAGAATCGACAAATGTTCCATCAGAACCTCCGATATTATTTTTCAGCAGCTATATAGGCGATCCAAGAGGCACATGACTCGCCTTTTTCTGTACGCGTGAACTTGCCGTCACCTTCACCTTTGCGAGTCGTGCCTTCCCAATAAACATGAGTTTTTTTGAATCCCACTTCGTGCATGATTTCGCGAAGCTCAGGAATCGACCAAAGTCTCCAGTCGTAGGTAAAAACTCTCTCGACTTTTTTCTGGCCTTTCATTTTAAAATGAATGTGAAAGAGACAATAGTTAGTCACGGGGTCAAAACTCATCTGATCCCAATAATAAATAAAATCTCGCATCTTTGAGAACTCTTCGTTCGGTTCGTAACATTGACTTCCACCGAAGCAGTCCACAACGAGAACACCATCTTTTTTCAGATGCTCATAGCAGTTGTGCAAATATCGGCGCATAAATTCGCGCGACTTAAATACAAAGTAAGAGAAATTAAAGGCAATGCTGACATCAGCGTGCGGAAGCTCGGGAGCTAAAACATTCAATTCTTGTAGCCTGAGTCGCTTTTGCTGATCGCTCGAGAGCTTAGAAAAATTATGTAGCCTTCCGTACTCGAGAGGTTCCGGATCGAGATCAATCCCAATTGCTTGAAATTTAGGATTGAGTTTAATCCATTCACAAGACAATCCAAAAGTGCCGCAAAAGTCTTCGCGAAGAATGACAGGATCTTTTCCCCGCAATTCTTTATAAACTCTGCGAATGAAAACAACATCCGTATCGGCAGATTGAACCGCCCTCTGGTAAAGAGAGTATTTATCAAAAATTTTGGGGCGTCTCTTAGGTGTTACTCTTCTTCTTGTTGTCGTCATGGAACCTCAGAACAAACTTCCCGTATCGCCGTTTCGACTTCATATTTCCCCGGTACGGAAGCATCTTCTAAATTCGGATGCAAACCGATTCCCGGCAAGTTTTTTCCGGCAACAACTAGAGGTTTGGCCAGCAATTCATAAAAACATTCTTGGGTCACTCGATAAGCCAGGTGCTCACCGAAGTTTGTAACCTCTGTATCCTCATTTACAAAAATCACGCGACCTGTTTTTTGAACAGATGTTTTGATCGCTTGCCAGTCATAAGGATAAAGAGAGCGTAAGTCGATGACTTCGATCGAATAACCCTCTTCCTTCATCTTGTCGGCAATCTCGTTACATAAAAGAAGATGGCGACCATAACTCACAACCGTAACCTGATTTCCTTCGCGCGTGATTTTGGCTTTTCCGATTGGAATTGAATAGTCTTCAAGTTTTGGCCATCGAGCCTTCCATTTTGAGCGATCTCCAATTGGAGCATCGATCATAGCCTTCAATTCTTTTTCGCTCTCGGGTTCTCCAGGAATCAATTCTTCGCCACGGATTCGCATGAGAGCTTTTGGATTTAAAAATAAGACCGGATTGGGGTCTTTGATCGCCGAAAGCATAAGTCCATATGCATCGATTGGAGTCGAAGGCATTACTACTTTCCATCCCGGAAGACGAGTCGCCCACGCATCAAAAGAATGAGAGTGATAAACTGAACCGCGGATACCCGCCCCTACAGGCGTCATCACAACCATCGGCATATTGAACTGCCCGTTTGAACACCAGTAAGTATTTCCTACGACTTTCAAAAGATCGATCGTATTAAAAATATAATCACAGAATTGAATTTCGGCGACACAACGATCGCCAGTCATCGCAATCCCCATGGCCATTCCGATAATTCCTCTTTCATCCAGAGGCGTATTCCACGTCGTATCAAGACCTTGAGTTGCGGTAAACACTCCCCCAAGTGGAGCGCCCACGTCTTGTCCAAAAATATCTTTTACTTCTAAATGTTTTTCCCCGTAGTGGAGAGCCATACGAATGGCTTGAGCCATGTTTGCCATTAGAATTTTCTCCAATCTGCATTTTCATTGTCGACCCAGACATGGTCCCAAACACTTTCAGGAGATGGAACTGGTTCCGAACGCACTTGTTCATGAATCGCCAAAGCTTCTTCTGAGTATTTTGTCCAAGTTTCTTTTGAAAGCTGTACTGTGATGTATCCTGCTTTCAAAAGTTTTTCTTCAAAGAGAGTTAAGCAGCAGTCCTCATTTTCAACTCGAGCCGCTCCAGTTGCAGAAGAGTGTCCATTCAAACGTGACAAATGGGCTTCGATAAATGCGGGCTTCCCCGTTTTACGAATATAATCCATCTGTTTTTCAATCGCGAGATAGCTCTCGATAGGATCATTTCCATTAATCACCATACTTGGAATTCCAAAACCTTTGGCTCGATCAGCTATATGTTCTTCTCCATGCTGGCCTTCCCAATTTGTAGAAATTCCCCATTTGTTATTCTGAACCGTAATTAATATTGGAAGCTCTTGTCCCCGTCGTGAAGACCAAATCAAACAAGAAGCGAAATCGCCTACAGCTGTTCCAGCATCGCCACCAGTAACAACTGTGATCGCTTTATTTTCTTTAACTCGTTTTTGCGCATGAGCTGTTCCAGTCGCCATCGTGTA
>JBFWYS010000256.1:0-5688 GCA_050186175.1 Pseudobdellovibrionaceae bacterium | reverse complement strand
CCAATGCTGAAACTATCGATGGATCCACAAGTTTCAGTCTCGCGACCCAATATCAATTTCTAACCATAGTTTCCGATGGTACGAGCTGGAATGTGATTGGTACGAACGCTGGATCATCAGGAGGAATGCAATTGATTTCTACCCAAGTTGCGAACAACAGCGCTTCTTTGGAGTGGACAGGTTTGAGTGGAATATATTTCATACTCAAGTGTACACAGCTCGTTGCCGGAACCAATGCCGTATATCCAATTTTGCAGTTTGGAAGTGGGGCTGGTCCAACATGGGTTACCAGCAACTATTGGAACTATAACAATAACAACGCCCAGGTTTTATCAACTTCTATCGATCTGCTTGGGCCTTCTTCGTCCAGTAATCCTACTAACAATTCAATGTCTTCTTCAGCGCCGAGCTCTCAATCCGCAGATTTAACCGTTGATATTAATCTCTCTTCTTCGATGGTCTCTAGTAAAAGAGCGGGCACGGCATACTACAATGCAGCAGGCGGGATCATCGTCCCACCAAATCCTGTTGGATTTAACCAGGGTAATACAGGCATTTATAATTCTTTTATGATTAAGATGACCTCAGGCAACATCGCTTCGGGCACATGCTCTTTGTACAAGATGAGCCAGTAACGATCGTCTGCATTGTTGCAGCAACCATAAGTCACGCGCCTCTGTTAGCCAGGCAAGGATGTGCTGGAGGTAGGTCTGTACTCGCTAGAGTACTTGACGAGTTCTCTTGAGCTTTTTGGCATTGCTTTCTAGACTCAGCTTAGGAGAAACCAATGAAAAAATCACAGTTGTTAATTTCTTTAAGTGTTATATCCAGTCTTCTTTTTCTAGCAAGCTTCGGTTGTAGCAAAAAGAAAGAGGAGGCCAGCGAAACGAGCGGCACAACCTACGAGTTTACTTCAACTGCCAGCGCTACGATTACCTCTGCCTCGCGGGGGAGTCGCAACCAGGTCAATCCTCTCTCAAGCACGGGGCCTACTCTTTGTTCGAGTGTGATTTGTTTTACTCCAACTTCAGTTTCTGGACGTTACTTCGGAACAGGCTTGTCTATTCAGAGTAGTGGAAGTGGAATGATGGCCTATTTTGGACTGGAAACCTGGGGAGATGTTACCGGAGCCTCTACTTCGTATCCTTTTTCTGCGGCTTCGCCCGTAGTCAATAGCGGAACTCTTACTTGTTGCGCTGGTGCAGGCGACCTCACTAGTGAAAATACATATATTGAGAGTGTCGCTTATCTTTTTTCGTACTTAGATGTGGAGTTTGCGGTTACGGGCGTGACTGGAAATACCTCGATGAATGCGACTTATACCCTGCGTTTTGTATTTGCCGATGATGCCATTACAAATGGCATTCGTGGCGATGTTTTAGTTTTTGATGCCGGCGAGTTCAAATGGATGGATAGTGATACAAGCACTTTAAGCACGACCCGTCCATCCAACCCGGTCACAATGAATTCATCAATCACTAATTATACAAATCCTTTTAGCGCGACAGAAGGAAATCAGGAGATTCCCGTGATCTATGCGAGTGTGGTTACGCCCGCAGATGGGGTTATGCAGATCACTGAGGATGAGCTTCGTGCAACCGGGAAGACCTACAGTTTTGCCTTTAATATGACTAACTTTGTGATGTTTCCAGATCTGCTAACTGCGGATATAAATATGATTAGCTCCTTAAAGGAGCTCATGAGTCGTGTTCATTTGGGAGGTCTGCCTCATAGCGGCCAATCGATGGGGGTCGGAAATCCAGCGGATACCGAGCTGACTATTTCGGATTGATTCAACGACAACTCTCCAAAAATGAGTTAGTTGAAAACCGAGTTTAGTACACGTTGTTGTGGCAGACTCTGAGAGTTGAATAGTAGAAAGAGTTACCAGAAGAGTTTTCACAGAGGTCTGTTGTTACGTTTCGAGCGAAAGGTGTGCCCACACAGTTGTAAGTGATAAAACAATTGCCGACTCCAAAGAATGGGAATTTTAAAACTTGAAAGTCTTCTGTGGTCTCTGTCAAGTAAGGCCTGTACCCAATTTCGCCATTTATAAAATCAGCGCGGAGTTCGATTGTTAATAGACTTAATAAAACTAATATCTTCATAAGAAGGACTCTACTTCGGAGTTAGAACTCTGTCACAACGCTGCGTGGAGGCCGGCACTTATTTGAAGGTTACAGCCAATGTGTCGTTTTCTACATGACTCTGCCATCGAGAAAAGCTCAGACACGCTATGACTAACAAATAGACGACCCTCTCCTTCTTTCAAAAAAAACGGCGACCTTCGCACTCAGATGCGTTTAAATTGAGCCGACTAAGTCATTACTTTTGCATTGATATGGGGTATGAGACGATCGTATTTCAGCACGTTCATATTTTTATTCCTGTCTTCTGCTACTGCAGAAACCAATCCGAAGCTAATTTGTGAAAGCCGCTATCTGCTAGAAGACAGCGTATTTTCTTTTGAGCCGATTTGCTCCGAATCCGGTGTCATTGAACAAAGAAACATCTATTTTAAAAAAAACAATATTCGGGCTCACTTGGAAACTTTTGAAAATGGAAAAATCAAACACCTATTGATGCGAAATTCCGATGGTGTTGCTGTGGCGGAATTCTATTTTACCCATTTGTCAGAAGGCTCTTTCATCAAAACTCAGGTCAAACTGGGAACCCAGAAAATCCTGTCTCAAAGTGAATACAGCGGGCAAGCCGAGTACGGAGGGAATCCCTCCGAAACAAAGCGCTGGTCCGTTGATGACGGAGTTTTAACGGAAATGAATGTTTTAGATTTAAAATCGGGTGAAGTATCAGAGAGAGTTTTCTTGGACAAGTCGGGGAAACAAACGCAGAAGGCTCGATTTTTTTATAAAACGCAGCCGAAGAGTTTTGTTTCCTATATTAACAAAATGGAAATCTTTGATTCCTCAGGGCGCCTGACAGGGACTTTTGACAAAGATGAAACTCTTGATATTCCCTCTTTAATTCGCAAGCACTCGGCATCCGAAGCGGAATTTGAAAAACTAGTTTCAAAATATGAAAGTCGGCGAGAGCCGATTGTGGTCATCGACACCGGGTTCGATGTCAGTCATCCGGATCTTACACATAAAATGTATAAGAATCCGCTGGACCCAGTCGATGGAATCGACAATGACAATAACGGATGGGTTGACGACGTCTTCGGATGGGATATCACCACAAACTCTAACAACATTCGTGACAATATTCTCAGACCCAGTCACGGACTGCCTTATTCTCATGGGACTCATGTCGCCTCGATCGCGCTTCGTGATGTAGAAAAATTCGCACTGATCGGCCTTGCCGGAAATATGGCTCATTCGGGGCTTCTGATGCGAACTAAAAAATTTCTCTCAGATCATAAGGTAAAATTCGTGAATATGAGTTTTGGTTGGGAGCAAGGCGGGGAGCAAAACAGTCCTTTTGTGCCCGGAAGTGACGTGAGTTACGCTCTCGAAAACTTAATCGAGGGTTCTCCTCAGACACTTTTCGTTGTGGCCGCAGGAAATGAATATTCGGAGATGAGTTATAAAGGGTACTGTGCTTTGCCAGTGTGTCTTCCTTACTCAAATATGTTGCGCGTGGGAGCTCTGAATGTTGCGGGTTATTCAAAATCGGAACTTGAAAACTCCAGTCGGGCCGACTTTTCGAATTATGGAAC
This sequence comes from Pseudobdellovibrionaceae bacterium, assembly GCA_050186175.1. Lineage (GTDB taxonomy): Bacteria > Bdellovibrionota > Bdellovibrionia > Bdellovibrionales > Bdellovibrionaceae > JBFWYS01. The sequence goes on along the minus strand of JBFWYS010000256.1, from coordinate 2,009 downwards.
TGAAACCGTGGACATCTTTGCGCCTGGTGAGCTGGTTGTGGCGGCAGGGATTGGCAATCAACAGGTTGCATTTTCCGGGACCTCCATGGCCAGTCCAAATGCTTTGAATATCATCCTCAAAATGAAAGAAATATCTGAGACTCAGAATATTCAAACGCTAAAAGAAATTCTAATGAAGTCCGCCTATATTGAGAACATCTCCTCGCCGATGCCCTGTAAATCAGGTGGAAAAATATTTCCCGAACGTGCGTATGCCGTTCTTAGACAACTCTCCAAAAGTCCGCATTTAAGTATTGAAGAGAGCGTCTTACTCGTTCGAAAGCAAGGGCTTTTGCTAAAAGGGGAAGATCACTCGCCAAAAACCATCGAAAAGCTTCGAGAAATCTGGTCAAAATTTTAAAGATTTTAATACATTCATCAGAATGAGGTGAATGCAGGAGCATCCACTGGCGTCGTTCTTGCTTCGCAGACTTGTGTTTGATGAGATTTCGATCAAGAATGTTCCATTTGGGGGAAGTGAGAATTGTTGTGAGTGAAACAAAAAAGAAACATCGATACAAACATTCAGAAGGAAAACGCTGGATTGAAGTTCGCGTTAAGAGTTCTCAGCAACTCTTCGATGCCAGAGATCCAGCACCCTTTCGTGAACGGGACCTCGACGATGATTTTGTCGAATATATCCTTTCTTCTGTTCGAGAGTTCGCCCTTTCGAGTTCTCTAAAAATAGTCATTTATGTCGAAGAGATCGAAACCAAGGACTTGCCGAAAGACTCCATTCGCGAAGCCATTCGGGGTTATTTCGCTTACCAAATCGACCTTCAAAGAGGAGATCTTAAGACGTTTATGAAGCGAGCTCAGCTCTTTTTGCTAATTGGATTGTTAGTCTTAGTTTCCTGCATTGGTGTTGCACAGAGTTTGGTGATTCCGATCCCCCCCGGTCCGATTGGAATTCTTCGAGAAGGCATTGTGATCTTTGGATGGGTTTCAATTTGGAAGCCCATTGAGCTGATTTTGTTTGACTGGTATCCACTCCTTGAAAAACTTCGGTTCTATAAAAAACTGCTCGGCATGGAGATCGATATCCGATTTACTGAGGCTTCTTAAGGAAAGAGAGGTTTTAAATGGCATTGATTCTCTTTCAATTTATTTTATCGGCGCTGATCATTGTCGTTGCAGGTTCTTTCTTGACCAAGTTTGCTGACAAAATTTCAGAGGCGACTGGTTGGGGCAGAATGTTTGTGGGGGGATTACTTTTAGCGGGGGCTACGTCTCTCCCTGAACTTATGGTAGATCTTGAAGCTGTCAAACTCGATCTTCCAGATCTGGCAGTAGGTGACCTTCTTGGCAGTAGTCTTTTTAATTTACTTATTCTTTCATTATTGGATTTTGCGTTTCCATCGGCCTTTCGGCGCACGGCATTTTCACCGAAGTTTCTGCACCACTCCTTGGCTGCGGTGCTTACCATTATTTTGACTGCAATTGTGGGTATTGGAATCGCCTCTAGGCTTGAGGCCGCATTTTTAGGGGTCAGTCTATTTTCTTGGGCCGTAGGCATTGTTTATCTTTATGGATTAAGACTTATATTTCTTGATGGGAGTGAGAACTCCGGTCAAGTAGTAGCCTCCATACCAGAGCAAGTCCTGCAAGGAGCTTCAAGGTATCGGCCATTGATCATTGCGTTTTCAGGATACATCACTTCGGCGACTTGTATATTGTTAGCCGCTCCCTACTTAGTAAGTGCGGCAGATGAAATAGCCAGGAACTCTGGCTTAGGACACACATTTATTGGGACAACTCTGGTTGCGCTTGCCACCTCTCTTCCGGAGCTTGTCGCTACTCTTGCCGCATTTCGCATGGGGGTGCCGGACCTGGCTTTGGGAAACATCTTTGGTAGCAATGCGTTTAATATGGTTCTATTTGTGCCACTGGACCTTATGTATCCTAAGGATCTTTTCAACTCTGTCAGAAGTCTACACGCTGTAACGGCTTTGAGTGTGGTGGCCGCAACC
>JBFWYS010000255.1:0-5707 GCA_050186175.1 Pseudobdellovibrionaceae bacterium | reverse complement strand
CCAGGCAAAATCGGTGTCACAACCAAACCGGTATCAGCAAAAATGACAAGAAACACGATTAAATAAAGCCAAGGACCAAAAATCGCCATCCACTCGGCCAAGTGTTGATCTAAGTGCAAAAAAACATCGATGAATTCCATCATGATGAACTCTCCCTGAGTTCGCCATTCTTAGTGGATTCAAAATAAATGTCACTGACTAAGTGGCAAAATCTTGCCGTATTCGTGGCTCAAAGCACGAAAAACTTGCTCTCGTCCTGCTTCTCCTCTATGACAAGCCAATTGGAGGACTTATGAAAATTTTAATGGCTCTTGTTTTACTAACTGGAAGCGTCTCTTATGCCCTTGCTGAACAAAAACCTGTTAAAAAAATCGACCTTAAAAACTTGCAGCCGGAGGCCCCACAAAAGAAGAAAAACACCAAAGAACTAGAAGTTCCAGACTTCTCAGGAATGAATGAACCACAAAAATCAAAAGATACGATTACTTTTAAATCTGAATGCACGGATAACACGGGGCGAACTCTAAATCACAATGACCCGGGATTCGCAGCTTGCATGTCGAGCAAAACAAGCAACACTCAATCTGGACCAGATATTCGGTAAGGCTACATGAACATCAGTCGAAGCGCATTCTGATTTCGCCGAAAAGCTACGTACTCTGACTTTCCATTGATCGAAACCGAAGTAATACATTCTCCTGCAAGTGGATATCGTGCAAACTTAAGATCTTTCGTATTGGCAGCAATGTACTGCTTTTCTCCGGTCGCATATCGAATCACGATATTACGAACCATAAGAGCATTTGGAATTGGTGATGTTTGAACTCTTTGGAGAACCAAGGTTGAAAAATCTTGGTTTTGGCAGTTCGGGATTTTTACCGTTTGAGTGGTCCACCGACTGTTTGAAAAAAATCGAGTTTGCCCACTCAAAACCTGCGCTTGAGAGGCCACAGAAAAAATACTGATTAATGTAAAAAAAGCGAAATTTTTCATGCCTTCCCCTCGTTCTTACCTGGTCTCGAGGGCATTATAAAAACGAAGGAAGCAGAAACACAAGTTAAGGTGTCTAAAATGAATTTTGGCGAGTGATAAGACCTTCTTCTAGCAGCTGACTTGTCCCATCTTCAGTAAAGCCGTAAATTAGGGTTGGCTTTCCTTGCTCACCGGAATCCCCTGTATATTTGTATACAAGGTATCGAATATTCTTAAGCTCGGGAATTGTGTTCGGCATATTCTTTAGATCCGAGCCGTAAGCCCAAGAATAATTATGATGAAAAGGGGTTCATATGACCGCGCTAATGACTTTTTCAGTTTAGAGTTATTTTCAACTTACATATATTCAAATTTTGAATTGAATTATTTGATTCATTCACAATTCTGTATCTATATGAAATTACTATATTTTAACCTATGTCTAGTTTTTAAAAGCGGCTATTGACTTACATATAACTTACACTGTAGGTTTTATGTAAGTAAGCGAGGTCAAAATGAAGTTTGATAAGACAAAACACTCGTCCCTCCCAGCTTTAACAAGCAAAGAAAAAGCGGTTCTTGAATTCATCGAAATGAGTTTGCAAGAGCGTGAGCTTTCTCCTTCTTATCAAGAGATTAAAGATCATTTCGGCTTCGCTTCTTTTAATTCTGTGCAAAATTATTTGAAGCAACTTTCTGGCAAGGGTTACATCCATTTGCCAGGTGGAAACAATAAAAGAGCGATTCAGTTATTAGCATCCGCTCAGGATTTCTCTGAGCATATTCGTCAAGTGACAAAGTCCTCTCCTTCAACACCTTTAGCGACAAGATCTCCTCGCCCCGAGCTCCTCCAATCTCGTGAGGAGATCTTGTCCCTTCCCTTAATGGGACGAGTAGCTGCAGGGCAGCCAATCGAAGCTTTTGATCACGATGAGTTTATTGATGTGCCGCCCGCAATGGTTCGTAACCCAAGTCGCACTTTTGCTCTCAAAGTCGAAGGTCAATCTATGATCGAAGACGGAATTTTTGATAGCGATATCATTTTAGTTCAAGAGCAAACTTTTGCGAGCGATGGAGAAATTGTTGTCGCAATCATTGATAATGAGGCCACAGTAAAAAGATATTATGCGAAATCAAAAAAAGAAAAACCACCGCAGGAAGGGTTCATTGAACTCCGACCTGCAAATGCAACGATGAAATCCATGTGGTATTCCCCTGATGTGGTGGAAATACGTGGAGTCGTCGTAGGATTGATGCGCAAGTTTTAAAAATTGAAAAGTAAGTAATAGCAGCAAGAAAAAACAACAAACAAACGGAGATGAATATGTTTTCACGCGAGGAACATAATGGCACTCTTTTGTCCGAAGAAAATACAACTAGAAGAACTCAAGCAGCAGATGGGAACTCTGTTGAAAGAGCCGAACGCGCTAACTCCCCCCGAAGGATTAGCGACGGGACACGCTCCCTTGGATCAGTTCCTTCTTTGGAAAGGCCTTCCAAAGGGAGAGCTGAGTTGCTTGATGGGACGCCCGGGAACTGGAGCCACCACCCTGTGGATCCAAACCGCGCAAAAAACTATCGAGCAGAAAAAGTGGGTGGCTTGGATCAATTCAGCGTCTCAGCTGATGCCGGCAAATCTTCTAGTACAAAAGGTGGATTTAAACCGCATTCTGGTCGTCCAAAAACCACAGACCCACCAACAACTTTACTGGATCACACAAGAGCTTATCTCCAGCAATTTATTTGAAACTATAGGATGCCACCTCAATGAAACACCTCAAAAATTCCCACACCATTATCTTAAGAAACTCAAAAACCTGGCTCGCCTGCACAAAGTGGCTTTGGTTTTTATTTGCAATTACACTGGCTCTAGCCAACTAAGCAATTTACGTTCGAGTCTTTTTTCTCTTATTTTACATTTTCAGAAAAATGAGATCCAAGTTCGACGCGCACTTCACCGACCGACACCAACACCTATCCAATGGAGGCTACAAAATGCGGATTTTATGTATCAACTTACAGACGGACAAACACCCTTCATGCGCTGAAGCTTTTTTATGTTTAAGCCCTCGAGTTCATTATCGCGCTCCGCATTTTATTTTTGTTGATATCGCCTCTACCAGCCTTCTTCTCGGCGGCGAGCGACAAGTTTTAGAACACGCTTTTGAATTAGCTTTAAAAATTTCTCCTTTCGCTCAAGTTGCAATTGCAGATTCTGCACCAGCCGCACAAATTTTTGCGACATATCATCAAAAATATTTATCACATGCTGGTGCTTCTACTAATGAGATAGCAAGTTTTACGCTCTCTTCATTATTGCACTTTGAAGGTTTGTTACCATGGCCTTCAGAGAGAGAAGTCGAAGCCATGCTGTCTCTCTTTCAATTAATTGGTCTTCGTACATTAGGAGATTTAAAAAATTTAAAACTAGAATCTTTACGCGAGAGATTCGGAGAATTGGGGACAACTCTGTGGAAAAGAGTCCATTCTGTGGAAAAGCAGACTGTGTCTCCCCTCCTGAGCCAAGAACCACTCGTTGCTTATTCTTATTTTGATGATCCCGTTGATCTAGTTCCAATTCTTTTTCATAAACTAAAACCTTCAGTTGAATTTTTATTTTTGCGGCTCGAAGGCCTCAGTCGATTTGCCGAGAGACTGACTCTGAGATTGTTTTGCGAATATTCGGGCCAACGGCAAGAATTTCATATTGAAGCAGCTGGTCCTTCTCGCAATACAGAGTTGTTTTTAACTCTTATTGAAAGACGACTTGAGTCCGTCAGCCTAGAAAATCCTATTCGCGAATTTGAAATCGAGATCTTTGACTGCCCGGAAAAGGTGACTCAACTGGATTTTTTCGAGCCCCGGGATCGCAATGAAGACCAATGGCAAAAACTTGTCAGCATCCTGGGGCAACACGAAGTGAACATGGGATTTTTGCAGACAGAAGCACATTATATGCCTGAAGACAGTTTCAGCTTGGTTAAAAAATTTCCGCATCTTCATCAACCACAAGATCAGATTTCTATTATCGATGAGGCTTTGCAGGTAAAAAGGGCTTATGGAAAAGCTTTGAATGCGGCTCCCCGTCCATCTCTATTGTTAGAAAAGCCTGAACCCCTCGCTAACGGAAAAATGAAGGATTATAAATTTTTGACTTCAATTCCAACCGAACGAATTGAAGCCGCGTGGTGGGATGAAGCCGAAGAAAGAGACTATTACTTAGCAGCTTCTTATTGTGGAGCTCTAGTGTGGATTTTCCAAGATCGAATGAGCGGCTCTTACTACTTACACGGCTACTATGACTAAGCTCGAGTCCGTTACACTTTCTTATCCGGGCGTTGTTAAAAACCTTCGCGCCCCAAGTGCAACTGCAAAAAAAATAAATTTGCGTTTTGTTGAACTCTTGGGGCGCTCTAATTTTTCATTCTTACAAGGAGCCTCACATGCAGAAGAAATGGTCGAACAAGCGATCTTACATGATTACAAAGGTATCTCCATCTGCGATCTTGATGGGTTCTACGGAATCGCAAGAGGTTATCAGGCTTATAAAAATCCTTCTCATTTTGTTGCTAGTGCTGATGTTAATAAGGACTTTAAGTATTTAATTGGCAGCGAAGTTACTTTTACCGATCACAATCCCATTGTTTTGATGCCTTTAAATAAAAAAGGTTACGTTGATCTTTGCGCCATTCTAACTTTAGGTAAAAGGCAGGCGGCTAAAGGTCATTCACGGCTCAAGCTCTCAGATATAAAAAATAAAACCGACGATCTTTTGGCATTTCCGATTCCTCCATGGACACCAGAGGGAGTTGAAGCCCTCCAAGAAATTTTTGCCGATCGATTATATTTGCCAGTTTGGCGAGATTTGACCTGGGAGTCTTTGCAATTTTGCAAACAAGCTTTTCAGCTTGAAACTGAAAAAGGCGTATCGCTTTTTGTGAGTCAAAGACCTTTTATGCACACACCCGAAAGAAAATCTCTTTTCGATGTGATGACCTGTATTCTTCACGGAAAAAAAATCAGAGAGTGTGGAGACATTCTCGTTCAAAATAAAGAAAGGCATTTAAGGGATCTTAATTCTCTTTACGAACTTTGGAAGGATCGCCCCGATCTTTTAGAAAAAACCTGGGAAATAGCAAATCGAGTGAACTTTTCTCTTTCCGAAATTCGTTATCGTTATCCTCGATCCAATATGCCAGAAGGTGCAAATGCTACAACTTATCTTAAAATTCTTGTCGAAAAGGGCCTTGAAGAACGTTATCCCCATGGCATTTCTGATAAAGTCAACAAACAGGTCGCAAGTGAACTCGCGCTCATCGCGGACCTCGAGTACGAAGATTACTTTCTCACGCTTAAGGAAATCTGTGTTTTTGCCAAAGAGAAGAACATCCTTTTTCAAGGCCGAGGAAGTGCAGCTAACTCTGTTGTTTGTTTTGCTTTGGGTCTTACTTCTGTAGATCCCATGAAGTTTGATCTTCTCTTTGAGAGATTTCTCTCTAAAGAGAGAGGAGAGCCCCCCGATATAGACATCGATTTTGAACATGAGCGCCGCGAAGAAGTTATTCAACACATTTACAAGAAATACGGAGAACAACATGCAGCCATGGTTTGCACGGTCATACGATATAAAACAAGAATGTCATTTCGTGAGACCGCTAAGGTCTTCGGAGTTCCTCTGGAGCATTTCAATAAAATGGTTAAGTATATGGGTCGCGAGGGTATCAAAAAGCTGGTT
>JBFWYS010000254.1:0-5729 GCA_050186175.1 Pseudobdellovibrionaceae bacterium | reverse complement strand
AATAAGGAGTTGAGAGTGGCGAAGCAGGTTCTAGTTACTAAAAAGGAAAAAAAGAATAATTCCGGATTTATCGGTTTTATTTTTCTACTTTTTGCAGTCCTAGTTGGGACCTACGCCCTTCATGAAAACAAACAGCAAGTCGTCCGAAAATCTCCTAGTCAACAGCGATCGGCTTTGATGACGAGAACTCCTAAAGAAGAAAGAGTGAACCTACATCTAAGAATGATGGAGCAAGCAAAAGTCACTGCCCGTCATCGCGTTGAAAGAGAAAACCGAAAAACTGCACCCGAGATAGGTGAAGGTTATCAACCTGATGACAAGAGTTACTGGCATTTAGATATGCAGCCTGACGACGTCAGTGTACGCGTTTACAATGATATTAAAAGGGAATCCAAAACCTGGGAAACACCTGACGGACAAATTCAAGAATATCTAGCCGACGAAGAAAAAAGAAAGGCTTACGAGCAGGCTTATCGAGAAGAATTTGTACGGGCTTATAAAGAAAATGCAAGAAGACAGGGATACAACGTCAAGATCAGCAAAGACTATGTGATCGAAGAGGTCACTCCTATTAGAAATCCCTCAAGCCCTTCTGCTTCGGGTGGCGTGGACTAGAAATGAATCCTTGGTGGGCCATGCTACAATAATGAGTGCTCGTTAAAATCAAGTGATCAAGAATCGGAATCTCTATCATGCGGCTGGCAATAATTAGCTGCTTGGTGATTTTAATATCTTCATTGGACGGACTGAGATCCCCACTGGGGTGATTATGGGCAACAACGATCTGTGATGCATTGGTCATACAGGCAAATCGAAAAACATCTCTTGGGTGAATGAGGCAAGAATCAACAGTTCCCCGAAAAATCATTTTTATTTCTATCAGTCGGAGACTTGAGTTTAGAGCTAGAACCCAGACCTCTTCGACATCGCTCGTCATGTGTTCTTTTAGCACTGAATAGGCATCAAAAGCGTTGGTTATCTCAATCATAATATTTGACCGAGCAAGCTCTGTGTCAGGCTCTCACACTAAAAGACGATTAAAGAGCACCCGGCCCGTCTGTGTTTCAGCAGTTTTTGATTTTGTTTCGGACATCTTGCGTACTCTTATTCTGAACAGGTACACTTGTCTTACGTACATTTGAGGAGGCGTTTTTATGAGTACAAAATTATTTGGATTGGTCTTGCTGGCTTCGGTTTTTTCATTTTCGGCCTGTGGACCTAAAGCGTTTGTAAAAGGTGACTACGATCAAAATGTTGAATCTGAAAACCTCCTCAATGACCAGTGGTCTGAAACAGATATGCAAAAAACAGTTTCTGACTTGGTTGGGAGCATGACTAAACATCGCGCAATTTCAGCCGCAAGAACTCCACCCTTGATGATGGTGACTCAATTGCAAAACAAAACAAGTGAACACATCGACACTCAAAGCATCATGGACATGGTCAAAGTTGAATTGATGAAAACAGGTTCAGTTTCGTTTGTGGATAAAGAAGCTCGTGGCGATATTAAAGATGAATATGATTACCAAGGTTCCGGATTAGTTTCAGAAGAAACTAAAAAAGGACCAGGCGGACAAGTCGGCCCCGACTACATTGTTAACGGCCGCCTTGATTCAATCGTTCAAGAAGTTGGAAAAGACAAAACCGTTTATTACAAAATTACTCTTAACATGACGAATTTAAAAACAGGAGTAATTGCCTGGACAGATCAAAAGCAAATTCGCAAAATTTATCGTAAACGCTCAGTGGGCTTGTGATTCGATTTTGTCTTTTATTCTCTTTAAGTTTATTCGGGTGCGCCACATATCAAAGTAAAGTGGCTGGTGCCCGAGGCCATATCCAGATGGGCCAGTTCAAGGAAGCGGCTGAGCAACTTAAGCCGCTCGCAGAAAAACAAAGCGATGACCAACTTATTTATCTCCTCGATTACGCCATGGCCTTGCATTTGGCAGGTGAATATCAGGAGAGTAATCGTGCTTTACTCATGGCCGACAAACTTTCAGAAATGCAAGACTACCATTCAATTTCAAACATCGCAGGATCGCTCATAGTCTCAGAAGAAATGCTTCAGTATCATGGCGAAGACTTCGAACGGATGATGATTAACGCATATCTGGCAATCAATTTTTTGATGATGGGCGACCTAGATTCCGCGCGTGTCGAGGCGAGAAGAATGAATGAAAAGCTCAGTAAATTTCGTGAAGATGGCGACAAAGAATTTGCCGACAGTCCGTTTGCGACGTATTTGTCAGCTCTTATCTGGGAAGCCGGGCGCAATTACGACGATGCTTATATCGATTATGAAGCAACATATAAACTGGCGCCTAACTATGCACCCCTTCGTGAAGATCTTATTCGAAGTGCAGGAAATGCCAAACGATACGAATCTAAAGAACAATGGCAAAGTCGCTTTCGCGAGGTAAAAGAAAAGGCTTCTTGGAAAAGCAAAGTCTACGGAGAGCTCATCGTGATCTACGAACAGGGCTGGGGTCCAAGAAAAGAACCGATGCCTGACAGCCCTCGGTTTCCAAAGCTTTATTCTACCTACAACCAGACTCAGCAGCTGCAGGTCGAAGTGAAAAGAGAAGGAACATTTAAAACGGATACAATCTACAATGTAGAACAAGTTGCAATTCGCAGTCTTGATTCAAAATACGGAAAGTTAGCGGCAAAAAAAATCGGAGCCTTGGCTACCAAAGCCGTAGTCGCAGATCAAATTCGTCAAAAATACGGGGCTTTGGGCGATGTCGCCTGGATCGCCATGAACGTCTCTGACAGAGCGGATCTCCGGCATTGGTCAACACTGCCACAAACTCTGCAAATAGTGCGTATCCCGCTGCCAGAAGGCAAATACACGATTAACCTGCAGGGGCTTTCGAGTTCAGGGGCGCAAACGAATGATTCGAAGAGTGATATTGAGGTTCATATTAAGGGTGGGCAAAAAACATTCTACAACTGGCGCTCTCTCCGATAGGCTCAGAAATAAAAAAAGCCCCGCTGTCGCGAGGCTTTTTTTACCTATCACATTTTATCGAAGCAATTAGTTGTTTAAAGACTGATTGCTGTTTGGAAGACTTGGAGTGTCTTCGTCTTTCAAACCAGGAAGAGTTGTCGCTTTTTCAGCAGCAGCTTTTACTGTGTTGTCAGCAGCTACACGGGCAGCAGCAGAAGCAACACGGCTTTCAAGGTTTTGCTTCATATCGTCCGTTGAAGCTCTTTCGGATGCCAAAGCACTTGCAGCTTGTTGTTGCTTAACCATGTAATCAGCAGGGAAAGCGCCAAGTTTTGCTAAGTAGTTTGAGATGCTTCCGTTTCCAGTTTGGATGATTTCACGAAGTGTGAAAAGAGGAGCATATTGAGAAGCCTTTTTCTCAGCTTCAAAAATGATCTGAGTCAAAGTTGCTGCGGTGATGTCGTTTTTAGATTTATTATCGATGACCATCACTTCTTCGTTGGTGCGTATCATTTTTGCGATATCATCAAGAGTCACGTAGCAGCTCTGTTGAGTGTCATAGAGCTTTCTGTTTTGATAGCGCTTAATGATTTTCACTTTTGAATTTGCTTTCGCAGTTGCCATTCCGTTTGTCATTGATTCGCTTGAGTTGATCAAAGTTCCTCCCTTTGTGTCGTCCCCAAAATTAAAATCCCTTTTTAATACCTAAACCATGTTCCGCTAGTTTTAGCGGCATCAGATCTTTAGCTTTTTCAGGACTGCCAGTAATTCTAAGTAGTTCCTGACGCAGCTGCGATCTTGATCTTTGGCCGGGAACTTAGCCAGGGCGCCACATGTTGTCAAGTGCCCATGTGAATTCTCTACAGCTTCTGCCGCAGAGAACCATCACTTCTTTGGACACTAGCATAAAAGCCGTAGGTTAGTGTGTTTAAAACGAATATATTTGATTTAAAGTTCATAAGTTTTAAAGAAAATTCAATGATTTGCGGTTATGCGGCATAGGATCTGGACCACAGTCTAGACAAGCCTATTTTTTAAACATTAGACCAACGCACGGAAAGAGTCCGTTTTCGTCTCTGAAGAGAGTTTTCGTTTAAGAAGCTCTTCGAGAGAGCCGATCTGCCTATATGGCCCTTTTTGAAGGTGCCTTTAGGAGGAGAAATGTTTTTCTCGGCTCTCCAAAAAAAGACAGGGATCCTTGCCTCAGTTTTATTCATGACTGCTTGCAGTCACTCGCCTCTTGAAATCGGACCCTCGGGCAAAGAAGCTTATTACGAAGCTGCCTTTTTTGATCGCAATCGTGCTCCCGCATTTGTAACTCCACCTCCGGTGGTCGGTGAAAAAGAACCTGTGTCACCGATGCAGATGCAAACTCAAGCGGATTATCACTTCTCGATGGGGGAAGCTTTGAGTTTAGAAGGTCAGCATGAAAAAGCGGTCGAAGCTTTTAAGAATGTTCTGATCTATGATCCAAAAGCGATCACGGTTCACCTTCGATTGTCTTCCGAATATTCAAAATTGAGTCTCTTAACCGAAGCTTTAGAGCACGCAGAGCAAGCTTTGAAATTAGACCCAAAATCTGTTGATGGTCACTTGGCAAAAGGTGGTTTGTACTCAGCAATGCGTATGTATCCTTCTGCTGTCAAAGAGTACGATGAAGTTATGAAACTAGATCCCGCGAACACAGAAGCACCTCTTTTTGTAGGAGCTTTGTGGGCTGAGAAGAAACAGTTTGAAAAAGCAGTCGGGTATTTCGAGAAACTTGTTAAGAATGAAGATTATTCAACTCCATTCTTGGCTCATTATTACATTGGCCGAGTTCGTCTTGAGCAGGGAACAGAAAAATCAAAAAAGCATGGGGTTGCAGCCTTACAAAAGACACTCGAGCTAAAACCAGATTTTATCGATGCTCTCATGGCATTGGGTCAGCATTATCAGTCTGAAAAACAGGATGCTGAGGCGATCAAACTTTACAAGTCATACCAGGTTGAAAGAGGAAGTAATCCTCGTGTTGCGGATTCTCTAGCGCAACTTTATTTGGAGGCAGATCAATATGAATCTGCTTACGAGCAGTTGAAAATTGTGGAAACAATGGGTGAAGATCAAGTTGGAGCTAAGGTTCGTATGGGTCTTATCCAGGTAGAGCTAAAAAATTATGAATTGGCGATTTCGAAATTTAATGAAGTTCTAAGTATTGCGCCGGAGTCGGATAAAATCCGCTTTTATTTGGCGGCGATTTACAAGGAGAAAAAAGAATTTCCTGAAGCAATCGAGCATTTCAAAAAAGTCCCGGTTTTAAGCAGTCATTACGGAGAAGCCATTGTTCAAGCGGCCTACCTACAAAAACTTTTGAAGAAGAATGATGATGCGATCAAAACTGTGACTGAGGGTTTACAAAATCGCAAAGATGTTCCTCAAATGTATGCTCTTTACGGCTCTCTTCTTGAAGAAAAAGGGGAGCTTGTTGCGGCGGAGACTATGTTAAAGGATGCGGTTACGCGATTTCCAGACAATGCTCAATTGCATTTCTTTATGGGGACGCTTTATGACCGTCTTGAAAAAAGAAATTTAGTTGTCGAGCAAATGCAAAAAGTTATTGAGATCGACCCCGATCATGTTCAAGGTTTGAATTATTTGGCCTACACATACGCCGAGGGAAATGGAGATCTTGATCATGCTGAGCAGTTAGCTCGCAAAGCGGCGAAAATCGATCCTTCTGACGGTTACATTTTATAAACATTAGGTTGGGTGCTGTTTAAAAAAGGAAAATTTTCTG
>JBFWYS010000253.1:0-5748 GCA_050186175.1 Pseudobdellovibrionaceae bacterium | reverse complement strand
AAAAAGTGAGTGTTTTCAGGCGATTTGGCCTCTTGGTTCCTTGTCATTTTTGGCAAGCTGAGTTTAAAAGTGGATATGAAGTTTCATTTTGAAATAGCTAAAAAACCCGAAGCCGTCGCTGAAAAAGACTGGATGGACTGGGGTTGGCAGTTGCGTCACTCACTTAAAAAACAAAGCGATTACGAATTGCACTTTGATTTATCCGAGAGCGAGAAGGCTGCTTTTCAAGGTGAAAATTCCATTTTTAAAGTACGCACAACTCCTTATTACGCCTCTTTGATTCCGAAAACGGGCGACGATCCTATCCGGAAAATCGTAATTCCGACGGTCAGAGAACTTGAAAGTGATCATCAGGCTCTTTTTGATCCACTTGGTGAGCGAAAAAATAATCCTGTTTCGCGAATTATTCATCGTTATCCGGATCGAGCTCTTTTTTTAGTTACTGATATTTGTTCTGTGTATTGCCGTTACTGCACACGTAAACATTTTACGGGTCAAGAACGGGCGTTTGCAAAAAAAGATGAGTACAGCGAAGCGCTTGAATACATTCGCTCGCATTCGGGAATTCGCGAAGTCATTCTTTCGGGGGGAGATCCACTTACGCTATCGGATTCTCAACTCGAAAAAGTTCTCTTAGATCTTCGTTCAATTGAGCATATTGAAATTATCCGTCTTGGGACTCGTATGCCGGTTGTGTGCCCGATGCGAGTGACTCCAGAATTAACGAAGATTCTCCGAAAACATGCGCCGGTGTTTATGATGACTCACTTCAATCATCCACGAGAGTTAACAGCTGAAGCCGCAAATGCACTTTCACTTGTCGTTGACAGTGGAATTCCGGTGATGAACCAAATGGTTCTTCTTAATGGTGTGAATAATCACGCAGCCATCGTGCAGGCCCTTTCGCGTCGGCTTTTGTATCTAAGAGTGAAACCTTACTACATGTTTCAATGCGATCCTTCGATCGGTACAGATCATCTACGAACCTCTGTGGAAAACTCCCTGGAAATCCAAAAACAACTTTGGGGAGTTCTCTCCGGGCTTGCAATGCCAAATCTTTCTCTCGATATTCCTGATGGCGGCGGAAAAGCTGCTTATGTTCCGAATTTTGAAATTGCAAAAGTGGAGCGGGTTCGCACATATCGTGGGTTTGATGGCGTGACGGCGGAGTATGTGAGTCCTCCGGAGACGGAGATGCGGGTTCCTGTGGATGTACATTTATATCAGAGTGAATGGGATAAAACGGTTTGCGCTAAGGTTTCAGATGGCAAACAGGGCGTATGCGTCGTGAACCCTCTCAGGATGGATCAACTATGCGAATAACAAAGAAAACTTATTGAGTAGTTAAAACTAGAAAAATCAGGCCCTACTTCCTCTGGCTCTCAAGTTTAGAAACATACCAAGAACTAAGCCCAGCCGTAGTCAAAATCGCGATGATTACTAAAAGAGAAATCCAGCTCGGAATTTTAAAGAAATCGATAATCAACATCTTAATCCCGATAAAACCAAGCACCACAGCAAGCCCCGGTTTTAAATATCGGAGCTTGCCAACCAAATCTGCGATCACAAAATAGAGTGCACGCATTCCTAGAATCGCAAGAATATTTGAAGCAAATGCCACAAACGCATCCTGAGTAACTGCGAAAACAGCCGGTATGGAATCTACTGCAAAAACTAGATCCGTAAATTCAATCACGATTAGGGCTAAAAATAGCGGAGTTGCTTTACGAATACCATTCTCACGAACAAAAAATTGATTGTGCGAAGTATCGTCAGTCGTCGGGATTGCTTTTTTAACCAATCGTAAAAAGAAATTCTCCTCTGGGTTGATGTGGTCGTCTGTTTCACGAAGAAACTTAACAGCCGTTGCCACTAAGAAGAATCCGAACAAATACAAGATCCAGTGAAATGTATGTAAGAGTTGAGCACCAATGACAATGAAAAAGGCGCGTAAAACAATAGCACCTAAAATTCCGAAAAATAGAACACGGTGCTGAAAGCCCGCTGGAATCTTAAATGAGTTGAAGATCAATAGAATAACAAAGAGGTTGTCTACACTCAGACTTTTTTCAACCAGGTATCCTGTTAAAAACTCAAGCCCCAAGTCGGATCCGTACTCGTAAGCAAACCAAGCATTAAATAGGAGGGCAACACAAATCCAAGCTCCACTTTCGAGAAGGGCTTTTTTGGATGAAACTTTTTTATCACCTTTACCGAAGAGGCTGAGGTCGATAGCCAACAAAACCAAAATGCCGGCTGAAAAAAATAACCACAGAGAATTTGGAGCAACGGTGAGGGCTTCAGTCATAATTGTGTTCTCCTTGTTAAACTCTTTCAAGTCTTGCGTATTTTGCAACAAACTTTTTTACTGTTTTATCTCCAAAAACAACGCTCACTTTGAGTTGATCCCCGGCACCTTCGACTTTGAAAATAGAACCTGCTCCGAAAGTTGGATGACGAACTTTCATTCCTTCGTGGTATTCGGCCGTCGGGCTTTGGTCAAAATCATGGCTATCGTAGTCCGGAAAATCTTGAGAAAACTCGTTCCAGGACTTTTTATTTCGTGCGGGCATCGGTCGAGTGTTTTCAAAAGGAGAGCGTTCACTGTTATGTCGAGACACAAAACGTGGAAGTTCAATTGAGCTTTCAAACTTTGCATGTTCTTTTGGAATCTCAGCGAGAAAACGCGAAGGCGGATTCATCTGCTCGGATCCCCAAACTCTTCTGGTTCGAGTGTAGGTAAGAAACAGTTTTTCGCGAGCACGAGTGATTCCCACGTAAGCTAATCGTCTTTCCTCTTCTGCCGAGGCACCGGTCATCTCCTCAAGAGCTCGACCGCTTGGAAAAAGCCCTTCTTCCATGCCGGTTATAAACACATAGGGATATTCCAAGCCTTTAGAAATATGAAGAGTCATGAGTGTGACAGCATTTTGCTCTTGCTTTAAAGCATCTGCATCGGAAACAAGAGCCATTTCTTCTAAGAAGCTTAAAAGCGTGGCCTCTTCTCCGCGTTCCTCAGAAAACTGATGAAGAGCATTGTCAAATTCATCTAGGTTCTCGATTCGAGCCTGGGCTTCGGGAGTTTCCTCCGCTTTAAGTTTAACCACGTATTCGGTGAGATCTAAAAGAACTGGATAAAACTGAGTTAAAGAAAGAACCTGTGCTTGCTCTGTAATTTTACCCATCAGATCTAAAAAGCGTCTGAGTTTGCTGGTGGTGCCCGCATTGAATTCTCGAGCATCAATAGCTTTGGCCGCAATTTCCATTAAAGACTTACGATCCTGAATCGCGAGTTCTTCTAAGCGCTCAACTGTTGTTTTGCCAATCCCCCGAGTGGGAGTATTAATAACACGTTTAAAGGCAACGTCATCGTTTGGATTCAAAGCAAGTTTCATATAGGACAACACATCTTTGATTTCCATACGATCGTAGAACTTTACGCCGCCTACAATGCGATAAGGAATTCCATGCATTCGCAACTGTTCTTCGAGAACGCGAGACTGCGCATTCGTCCTGTAGAAAACAGCGTAGTCTGAATAACTACCTTCTCCCGCATTCATCAGGCCTTCAATTTTTCTCGCAAGGAACCGGGCCTCATCATACTCGTTTTTTTCCTCTCGAACTAAGATTAATTCTCCGTCGGGATTCGAAGTAAAAAGAGTTTTATCTTTTCTTTCGTTATTATTCTTAATCAAACCTGTTGCGGCCTTCACAATATGACCAGAAGAGCGATAATTTTCTTCGAGCTTAACGACTTTGGTTTCAGGAAAATCTTTTTCGAAGCTTAAAATATTCGAAATATCAGCACCTCGCCAACTGTAAATCGACTGGTCCTCATCACCCACCACACAAAGGTTGCGATGTTTTTCCGAGAGCATTTTAACAAGTAGGTATTGCAAGTGATTCGTGTCTTGATACTCATCAACCAAAACATATTTAAATTTTTCCTGATAGAAGCCCAAAATATCAGGATACATTCTGAAAAGTTCATAAGTTTTAAAAAGAAGATCACCAAAATCCAAAGCATTTGCACGTTTCATTTCCTCTTCGTAATAGCGGTACACCT
The DNA here is from genome assembly GCA_050186175.1 of Pseudobdellovibrionaceae bacterium. Lineage (GTDB taxonomy): Bacteria > Bdellovibrionota > Bdellovibrionia > Bdellovibrionales > Bdellovibrionaceae > JBFWYS01. The sequence continues at coordinate 1,682 of JBFWYS010000253.1, read as the reverse complement.
CTAAACTTTTTGCATCCATGACTGATTTTGAACCGGCTTTGACATCGTCGGGTCCGAGGGCTAACTGTTTTGCGTGATCAATTCGGGAAGCGAAATTGCGAGGAGGAAACATTTTGTCGTTGATATTTAGAGCCGTCATAATTTTTTTGATGACACTCAACTGATCTGAATCGTCGTAGATGACAAAACTTTTTTTATAGTCGAGAAGGTGAATATGTTCTCTTAAGATGCGCGCACAGATACTATGAAAAGTGCTGACCCATAAATCACGAATAACAGGGATTTGCATATCTCCCAAAAGTTGAAAAATTCGGGCTTCCATTTCACGGGCTGCTTTATTAGTAAAAGTGACTGCCAAAATTTGTTCAGGGAGAGCCAAACCTGTGCCAATGAGGTTTGCTACTCGATGGGTCAAAACTCTTGTTTTGCCGGAACCCGCACCAGCCAATATAAGCAGGGGGCCATTCAAAGTCTCGACCCCTCTTTTCTGCTCTGGATTCAGTTTTTTAGTAAGAAATTCGGTTACTTCCATCTCGCCTTGGCCAATCATCAGACAGTATGTGAAAAAATTCTCCCTAGACCATTGAGCCCCCCGATTGGGCCCCTAATATGGTAAAAATACTCTGTCCCAGGGTTTATAAAACGTGGATGGTTCTTTGTGAAGCTTCAATTACGTTTATTTTTTAAAGCAACGGCATCGATTTTCGTTGCTTGTATCTCCGGCTGCGCACCGTCTGTCAAAGACCGGGATCCGGGCGCGACATACTTCATGATTCCATGGCCCAACGCGGCTCACGAGATCATTATTCAAAACGTAAAAGTTAACACAATGACCAAGATTTCAAGAATCGATGGTAAAGCAGCACGTTTTCTAATTGCACCCTCTGATCACAAAAAACGTTTGAAAGGATTTGCTCCGAAAGCTCGTTATTCCGTGACTGCCGACAAAGTCGTCATTCCAACGGACCTGCAAACGACTCAACTTTTCACGTTGTATGCGCACATGGAAAAATTGGCTGCTTTCGATAAAAAAGCAGGTTCTTACTCCTTGCTCAGTTGGCCGCGAACAATTGGCGTCGCTGCGAACGTTCCCATCGTTCGCGCGAACAATGCGGTTTACTCGGGCGCGCTCGATGCTATTCTCTTTGTTCCTTACACACGCAACAATACTGCAATGTATCTTAATCCAGGAATCATTGCGCACGAACACTTTCACGCGATTTTTACAAGTGCGTTTATTAATCCTTTAAAGCTCGCAAATAAATTTCCTGACGAAGAAGAGACAGCCCATTCAACAGATTCCTTCGCAGATGTATTTGAAATTCCCTCACTGAAGAGAAATGGGCGAGGAAAACCGGTTGATCCCTATGAGCTGTATCACATCACTCTTTATCGTGGAATGAATGAAGGCTTAGCTGATGTATGGGCCTGGTTTTATACAAATGATCCGAACTTTTTAGCAAAATCTTTGCCTGAAGCCTTGCAGTCGAGATCTTTGGCTGCAAAGCCCGTAAGAGTGATGGATCAGACAACGATTTATAATAGGTTATTTGGAGTGGAGCTAGCCAATTCTCTAGCCTATCAACTTGGAAATCAATACGCGCGAGTTTTTAAAGCATGGACCGAACTTTTGGCTCGAGAAAAAAATCTTCCATTAAAAGAGATGAAACTCTTGATGGCTC
>JBFWYS010000252.1:0-5750 GCA_050186175.1 Pseudobdellovibrionaceae bacterium | reverse complement strand
TCTTGAAGAAAAGATTTGGAACTCTAGGAATCCAAGCATTAAAAAAAGCCTTGAGAGAAAAACTAACTACAGCAAGCAAAATCATGGACATGGCAACTAAGTTTGGTGCCGATGAACGTGTTCTACCTTATTTAGAGGCCCTGACATGATCCAAGAACTTGATTTCGAAACCGTGTGGAAACGAACTCTCGCGATGCTTAAGAAATTTGATCAGGGTTTTAAGGCTTAGAATATAAGTCCACATGAAAATAAAATCATGTGGACTTAAGTATGATTGAGAATTTGATTTTTTAGATTTGAGACGTATCCCTTCTTAGCTCTGCCATTGAATGGCCGAGCAATCAGGAGTAAGATGCTCTCCGTGAAACCAGAGTCGAAAGACTCATTGTTCTTTGAAAATAGAATAGCTACCGAATGGGTTTGTACAAAAGCTGCCGCAACGATTCTTGGCATCACCCCGAACGCTTTACGAATTCGTAAGTGCCGTGGTGAAATCGAGTGTCGCTATTTCGGGAACCAATTGAGATTCAACGTGAACTACCTCCAATCGCTTTTCAGCATTGAGCGAAAAGCTCGAAAGGAATAGTTTATGGCAATTAAAAAAGTTCTAGAAAATGGCAAGCCTAAGTACGAAGTCATAGTCAAAGTTCGAGACAAATCTGGCAAACAGATTACGAGAAAGAAAAAGTGGTTCTCTAGCGAAGCTCTAGCCAAAAAAGCTGAGCTTGAATTTCGCATGGAACTCGAAGGCCATAGAACCAAGGTGACTTGGAAAAAATGGATCGAGCGAGTTCTAGAAAAGTACCGCATCGAGTACCGAACATCGACCTACTTCAATTACAAACACTGCCTAAATAAGTGGTTTGACCCTTATTGGAATGATCGCTTCGTAGATGAAATTAAACCAAGCGATGTTCATAAGGCCGTGTTTGAAACCGCAGCCGAGACCTCTAGCTACACGCAAAGAGGTCTCTTGAAAATTGTGAAGCGAGTTTTTAACCTCGCCATTGAAGAAGGAATTCTGATTCGTAACCCTGCCGTAGGAATTCGTGTGAGGTGCGCTGAAGCGAATCAAGCCGTTCTCAATAGAAATGAAATTGAGATTCTGCTTCGTGAAGCTCAGCTCAAAGAGCACAGATTCTTTCCCCACTGGACGCTAGCCCTCTTAACTGGGATGCGCTCAGGGGAACTTTATAGCCTCCGTTGGACTGATATAGATCTTGTCACTGGCAAGCTCACAATCAGTAAAGCCTGGACCCGCTACAACGGCGAAGGACCAACGAAGACTGCAAAGGCCCGTATTTGTCCGATCTCAAATGAGTGCCGCAAATTTCTTCAAGAACTAAAGCTAAAATATAGTGCTGGCTCTGAGTTCGTACTTCCAAGATTGTGGGAGTGGGACCAGGGGGATCAGGCTAAGATTTTAAAAAGCTTCTGTGATGAAATCGGCATTACACCCGTAAAGTTCCACGATCTTCGAGCAACGTTTATTACGCAGATGCTAAACAACGGAGTTCCGCTTTCTAAAGTGATGGCCATCGTCGGCCACTCTTCTTTAAAAACCACGCAAGGCTACCTAAGACTGTCCGGTAAGGATGTTGAGGGTGCGACGGAGGATTTAAAGATCACAGTTCCGACTGTGGAAGAAAGGCTAGGAAACGTTTTTGAGTTGAGGCGTTAAATTGAGTGATAGTGGTGACTTGTGGTGACCCTCGGTGCTAAATTCTAGGAATAACGCATGGTTGGCTTGTCACAGAGTCACCCATCCAATTTTCCTTCCGCAAAATCAGCACTCAAAAAAACAAAAGTAAAACCAGATACCTGGTTAATTTGATTAGAGAAAGTGAATGCAGGCTGCATTTCACAGAATGTCGGTGCATTTCCGATTTTGGTAGCATGGTGGTAGCACGTTGGTAGCACGCCAAAAGCGCCCTAACCCTCTCAAAGTACGCCCACAGAAGTCTACTTCTACTATTCCAGCCGAAACGGCTGGAGGAGGCTCACGTGTATAATGTTTTGATTAAACTCATCGTCATGGCATCGCTGCTGGAACTTGGGATCTCGTTTTCCAAGATCGGCGATTGCTCATCCCTTAGTTGCTGGAGCGAGCTTCAGCAGGCATCGCAGAAGGTGTTGCGGATTGAGTGGCGGCCGATTTCGGTTTTCCCGAAGGAGGCTGCGCCGTTTTGGAAAGCATCTAAAAAGTAAAATTAAATGGGGCTAAATTTTTCGATTGGCTGGCTTTTCTATATTTGGGAGCCAGCCATTTAGTAACCCTTAGGAAATCAATGAACTTCTACAGAGGTTCTACCATTTTCAATCTGTCTCCATTCCGGTCCATTTTTCCCAATAGCTAAAAACTCATATATCAAAACCCGTTTTCCATATCCGTAAAACTTCTGACGCATCAATTGAAATAATTTTTCCTCGCAAGTCGAAATAATAAACTGTCGCCTGCCTTTTTCTGATTGAAGCATTCCAGAAATTAGATCCAAAAAAGCGTAGGCATTTAAATCGTCGAAATGAGTAACCGGGTCATCAAGGAAGATCGGCGAAAATGAAGACCAATTTTGAGTAATCGCCGACGCCAGGAAAATGCTCAATACAAGAATTTGTTTCTGGGATTCACTAAAGTAGTCAATCGGCCTCAGCTGCTTCTCACTTCGCTCAACAGTAACCGCAATTTTTCCTTCTGAAGATGAAAGAGATATTTCTCCAAAACCGAATACTGATCGCAACCGCGCCTGAATAGTTGAAGCAAGAGGTCCATACTTAGAAGTGTATTCAGAAACCGATGAATCTCTGACCTGAGTTAAAAATTTGCGAACTCCTGAAAATGAAGTTAACCAACTACTGAGACTTTCCTCTTTTTTAGCCAGCTCAGATAGCGCATCTTCGGATTTCTTTAAATCAGTCGTCAATCTAGACAACTCTGTCGTTAGTTCTGAAGAGCTAATAGCAGTTTCTGCCGTAAAGATTTGTGACAATAGTCCCTTTTGTTCAGCTTTAGATTCAATAGCTAATAAAAATTTTTAGATTATCTCAATGTTCTTGTTCATCAAATTCAGATTCAAAATCTGCCCAGAGCAAATGCTTGTTCACAAAGTTAGGATCAAATGTGTTTGGACTGAAAAATCCGCCGACCCACTCAAGCATTTCGTCTTTTTCATCAGATTTTTTACCAGTTAAAACTTCTTTTAATTCTTCATATCCACCTGGGCCACCACAATCTTCCGGCGGACAAGCATTTTCTCCAGCGATGCACGCCGGATAATTAAGTCGAGGATCGTGCTCAAGAACGTTTGTGATTTCCACTTTGTGCTTCCAGTAATCACCAAAATCATAAATATATGAGAACTCTTTACCACCCCCTAGAACGTCAGACAAAAGAATGCCTTCCGTACTTTCTAAATTCATCTCATCGGCGTGAGCGGGATGAGCATAAATCTTGTCACCGAACACAAATTCAAATAGATGCTTAGCCTCCCAACCCATTGTCATTTGAATCAGAAGATGAAGTTCATCTAAATTAATAATCTCATGCGCAAGAAACTTACGCCAAACAACGGGAGACGTACCTTCGAGCGAAACGGTGAACTCGTATACTTTTGGAGCTGCTTTTGCCTTTTTAATTTTTGTCATACTACACCCTATATTTTTACAGAGTGTCTACCATTAGAAGACGTATGTTTCAAACTTATGCTTTTAAATTTTAAGTCGATATCCCACGCCGGACTCATTTTCGATAAGGTCGCCGGCGCTTTGGAGCTTCTTACGAATTTGGCCAAAGTATACACGCAAATAGTGATTGTGCTCGACTGAATTTGGCCCCCAAATTTCCTTTAGGATAGTCCTGTGGGGAACAAGTTTTCCTGCGTACTTAGCCAAAAGGCATAGCATCGAGTATTCAGTTGCGGTGAGTTTTATCTCTTTACCCTCAACTTTTACGATGTGAGCAGGTCGATCTATTTCGAGGTTTCCAACCCGAAAAATTGGCGTGTCATCTTCTGGACGCGCGTGCCGCAAAGACACCCGAATACGAGCAAGAAGCTCCGGCACACTGAATGGTTTGGTCAGATAATCATCAGCACCGTTATCGAGCGCCTCCACCTTATCGCTGTCCTGATCCCTAACGGTGAGAAAAATAACAGGCGTATTTGACCACCCACGCAGGTCTTTTAGCACCTCAATACCCGAAGTGTCCGGCAATCCGTAATCTAAAATAATCAATGCCGGTTTTTCTTCGATTATTTTTTGAAGACCCTCTTTGCCCGTATGCGATTCAATGACATTAAAATCATGGGCCTCTAAGCTGTGTCGCAAAAATCTGCAGACCGATGCCTCGTCGTCAATAATAAGAATTTTTGCCTTTGAGGTCATTTCAAAGCCTCTGTCAACTCGGGAGGAGTCGGTTCTAGAGGTAACCAGACTGAAAAGTGCGCTCCGCGTTTTCCGTCTTCCCGCGATTTCACTGAAATTCCTCCGCCATGGAGCTCAATAATACTCTTTACAATAGATAGGCCAAGCCCCAAACCACCAGCGGGACTTCCTGGTAACCGATAGAACTTGTCAAATATTTGATCTTCCAAAGCAACAGGAACGCCTGGGCCGCCATCAATGACCGAGACCTCCAGCCCTCTTCCACTTTTATGAACCTGAATTTCAACTGGCGCAACTGATCCAGCGTATTTCAGAGCATTTGCGACGATATTGTAAAGTGAATGCCGAAGAAGCCTAAAATCGCCATTGATTAAAACATTCAGGTCGCCGCTGGCTTGAATGTTTTTCGCCTCATTGCCCAAGCTGTCTTTGACCTCATCCACCAAGTCATGAACTTCAAACCACTCTTTTTTGAGTTGCAATGTGCCTTTTTCAAGGCGCGACATATCGAGAAGATTTTCAACCACTCGGTCAAGGCGATGTGCAGAGTTGACCAAGTCTTCGGTCAATGCTTCTCTCGCTTTTTTGTCCGCCAATGTTTTTTCATCTCTTAAGGCTGTTGATGTACCGATCAGTGCGGTTATGGGAGTCCTTAGTTCGTGCGAAACCGAGTTAATCAAAGCCTGGTGTAATTTTTCGGATGCTTCAAGAATTATTTTCTGTTGAGCTGCATCGACAAAGCGAAGCCTTTCGACCGCCACGGCAATTTGATTCACAATATTATCTAAAAAGCTTTCTTGATCGATTGAAAGTGCCTTTTCTTTTTCTTTTGGAAAGACCGCAAGGACACCGACTCGTCCTGTTTTTCCGACCAGTGGTAGACAAAGGCAGTTCGCCGCTGAGAGCGTCTGCGTGGACCAACCTGCACGTTTCCCTTGCTCAAAGACCCACGAGGCAACGGCAAAGTCCTTTTCATTCATTTGTTCCGGTTGATGAAACTTATCATTCTCCGGCAATACGACGATAACGTCAGAATTGAATTGATTGCTGATTATGTCGCGGAGGAATTGTGTAACGGCGTGGACGTCTTTTGCTATCGCGAGGCTGCGACTCAATTCATATAAAACCAAAGTTCGCTCCTCCCGCTGTTGCAAAGTAGATTCCTGCCTCTTGATTCGTGCTGTAAGGAGTCCGCCAACAAGAGCGGTAACAAAGAACGAAAGCACCATCATCGTGTCTTCCCAAGAATTGATGACAAAGGTGAGCTGTGGCGGAATAAAGAAGTAGTTCCAGATAATTGACGAAGCTGCTGCTGCAAAAAATATCGGGCCTTTGGTCGAGAGACTCGCAACAACAAGAATCGCCAACAG
>JBFWYS010000251.1:0-5750 GCA_050186175.1 Pseudobdellovibrionaceae bacterium | reverse complement strand
GAAGCGCCGCAAACTAAAACTCTTCGATTTTTCAGAGACAAATCCATGGCAGAGACGATAGTCTTTGAATACGAGTGAGTCACCCAAGGACACGCAAGAAGCCCCGCATCAAGGAGCCCTATGGACGCAAAACCGACGAAGCCTAGCACCCCCGTGGAAAAACTGCTTTGGATTGATATGGAAATGACCGGTCTTGATGTCCAAAAGGAAGTCATTATCGAAGTGGCCGCTCTCGTAACTGATTTTAACTATAAAGTTTTGGAGACCTACGAAGCGATTGTTCGCCAGCCACAAAGTTATCTGGATGCGATGGACGAATGGAATACAAAACATCATGGTGAGTCGGGTCTCACTGCAAAAGTTCCGGCCGGTCTTGAGCCCAGCAAAGTCGAGAGTGATCTTTGTAATTTAGTTCGCAAACATTTTTCCGGCACCGAGAAGCCTATGATTTGCGGCAATTCCATTGCGCAAGATCGACTTTTTATTAACAAATATTTCAGGTCCTTCGAGGCTCTATTGCATTACAGAATGCTGGACGTCAGCTCTTGGAAAATTGTGATGAATAATAAATACAATAAGAAATATGAAAAGAAAAATACACATCGAGCCCTCGAGGATATTTTAGAATCAATAGAGGAACTAAAATATTATACTCAGTTTATAAAGCTCGGATGAGGAGGATTTATGGTTGGAATGAAGGCGACATACGAAGGCGAATTACATTGCATGATTGAACACGAACCTTCGGGCTGCGTGATTACAACCGATGCGCCAAAAGACAATCACGGCAAAGGCGAATCCTTTTCCCCGACAGATCTTTTAGGCGCAGCCCTTTCAAGCTGCATTCTCACAACGATGGGAATCTACGCGAAGAAAGAAGGCATCGATCTTGATGGAGCAATGGCCACCGTGACAAAAGGAATGTCTGCAAATCCAAGACGAGTGGGACAACTTCCGGTAAAAGTTTTTATGCCGTCGGGAATTCCACACGACAAGAGAAAGGCTCTCGAGGATATTGCGCACAATTGTCCTGTGGTTTTGAGCTTGAGCAAAGACATTGCTGCGCAGATCGAGTTTGAATATCGGGAGACTGTGGTTCCGAAGCCTAATGGGAAGAGTTTGCCGTAGAATACCGAAAGAATTACCACGCCCCCCAATCTTTGTACAACGACATGCTCTGCATTTCATTGTTTGTAATTCTACGTCTTTCAGATTTCAAAATCGCAGTGGTGTAAATTTAACAATTAGTTTCTAAGCATTCTCTCTAAATCAAAACTCAGATCTGGTTTTGCACGACCAGCATTTTTCTTTTGAAGATCCTGAAGAGTAAACGGATCGTCAAAGAGTGCCTCTGTATCCAACTTATTTCGGAAAATCTGTTGAGCTTCATACCACGCAGCTGAGTCTGCTGTCTCTTCGCAAGTCGCAAGTTCTGCAGGGTTCGTGGCTCCCCAACGGCGCTCCGGGCAGTGATAAGGGTCAAACGACATTTTTGGAGCACGCTTGATTACATCCATAATTGTCATCGGAACATTCTGGCCTTTTGAGTTTGTATAACCCAACTGACAACTTCTATTGATATCCTCGGCAACAGCCAAAAGATCGGCCCTCAATTGCTCCTGTGTTCCAGAATAAGAAATCAAAGCTGAGCCTGATTTATGGCGCTGAAGCATTTGTTTTACTTTTGCCATTAATCCGTTTGCAGCAAGCCGCGTGCGGAGGTCGCGAGCAGGACTGGAAAGGTCGTACCACAACGGAATCTCCGGAAGACCATCATGAACCGTCTTCGGTAAACGCACTGGATGAGGCGTTAAGTGTAGCTTTTCTCTTTCCGTTGCATCCGCCACGTCTTTTTGTCTTGTGACGACGGAATCACAGAAAGTAGTGAGCTGATTTCTGAATTCAACAATAGGATCCTTGGCAATCGATTGCTGAGAGAGAGAGAGTTCGACCCACTCATGAAATCCGACACGCGTTCCACCAACCTCAAAGCTTCCATCATTATAAAATGAACCGCTCCACTTATTGTTTGGATGTGGAATTGTTCCCCACATCGCATCAGGCGAGAAATCATAGATTTGGTCATTCTTCAACGGCACCACTTGTCCACCGGCATATGAACCGTCACTTCGTTTTCTAGCGTTCACAAGTTTCACAGGACGGTGGTTCTTAAAACCTGAGGCCGTTGCAGGACGACCGAATTTATGACCCACTCCAAACGTAGGACGAGAAACCGAGTTCCCTGGGTGTGAGTCGATAAAACGGATGCGGCCATCTGAAAGAATTTCTGCAACCATTAAAATATGTCCGTTCGGATCATAATAGGTTGTTCCGGGTCTAATCGATCCTTTTTGAACTCTGACAGAATAGAAATCCGGCTCAACCGGAGACACTTTCGTGTAATCGAAACGGTAGTTGCCAGACTCAACTTTTCTGAAGAGATAATCGGCCACTTGGTAAAAGCGAGTCATTCTTCTTTCAGGCGGAGCCGTGTCAGGGAATGGGATATCCAAACGAGTCTGCATGATATTTCCATTCTTGGTATACCGAATTGGAAAATCACGCGGATTTGGATTCGGATTTGGATTGACAGGCTTTGTCATCTCCTTCTGCATCCACTCCGCTACATCTTCAGGATTGCCGGTCTTCTTATCTACGAATGAGAACGGAAGACCCTTCTTCCAAGCAAAATATGCACGAAAGAAAAGTGGTGAACGACCACAATCTGCATAAAGATAAACATCCTTCTCTAGCTCCGGTTTATAATATTTATTTCCAGAACCTTTGATACAGTCATCTACATCTTTACAACCGCTCTTATAGATATCGACGATAAATTGAGAAAACTCAGCTTCGTCCTGAGTTGTCCACTCAGTTTTGGTGACTTTCCATTCATCACCACGAAAATTCGGAGGGGTTTTAAACGCAACCTGAAGTTGATAAACCTTTTTCTGCTCTGGTGTCATTCCTTCTGGGTATTGCAGGGCTGCAAAAGCCAAGGTCGGAATAAGACTGGTTGTTACTAATAATACGGCTGAAAGTGCTTTCACCAAAGACTCCTTAATGAAGAACGATGTCTAAGCTTAAACGGTGCAATCCCAATGCAAAAAAAAAAACGGGTTATGGCGGGTTTATCCCTTGTTTCCTGTCAAACTCTTGGCTCGCAGCCGAATTCCGTCACAAACTTTTTTGATGTGTCTCAATTTGAATCGGCTGCAAAAGAGGGCAAGGGCCTCATCCGGAAAATCTTGAAAGTTGACCCTGACGAAGCTTTCTTGATTGCATTCAAAGCAAAGGCCGGAGAGCTCAGTTGTTTTTTGATCAACAAATTTTTATTTAACGCCTCTATTTAGACGTGTTGCAATTTTTTTATGAAATGTATTTAAAAAACAAAAAAATAATTTGTCTTTTAGATTAAAATCAGGCTTTGTATTTTAAAATCTAAAAACACAAAACCAGCTCATTTTAAGAGGGAAAACAAATGAAACTCTACTTCTCACCTGGCGCTTGCTCCTTAGCTCCACATATCATTTTACGAGAACTAGAACTTCCATTTGAAGCTGTTCGAGTCGATCTCAAGCATAAGTCGGAACACTTCAAAAAATTAAATCCCAAAGGCTATGTTCCAGTTCTTGTTACTTCTCAAGAAAAAATACTCACTGAAGCTGCTGTTATTTTGCAATATTTGGCTGATCTAAAACCGGAAAAAAATCTCTTTCCAAAGGCCGGCTGGGAAAGATACAAAGGCTCAGAAACCTTACATTTCATTTCCACTGAATTTCATAAAACCCTCGGCCCCCTTTGGTCGCTTTCGAAAACAATTTCGAACGCCGAAGGCGCTGAACAATACCGCAAAGCTGTGATCGAGAAGATGTCCAAAAACTTCCATCTGATGGCAGATAATCTCAAGAAAAATACTTTTGTTTTGGGTCCGCAATTCACCATCTGTGATGCCTATCTCTACACGGTTCTTACATGGACTCGCCCTCTGAAAATTGACCTCAGCCCATGGCCCGAACTCATTGGCTACCTAGAAAGTATTGGGCAAAGACCGGCTGTTCAATTGGCGGCCAAAACCGAGGGCCTGAAAACCACTTGAGGGTTAGGGCGGCCCTCAAAAACTGGAAAACTGTCTAGTCTTTGGACGGTTGTTGAGCGCTTTGATGGTCGACTTTTTTAATCAAGCGAGCCTTATAACCATAAACAACTGATTTTACTTAGCTTCTTTTTTCTCAATATGGACTTCGCCTTGCACTTTCAAAGTTCGAGGTATTTATGACTAAGCAAAAGATAGCACTCCTTCTAACTGTCAGCATTTACAGCTCCTATTCTTTTGGAGCGGCTCGATTTGCTGGGGGGATGTGCCACTCGCAGGGAACATGGATCCAGGCGGCTCTTCAACAGTCAGATGTCGTGGTGAATGCGATCAATGCCCTTCGTAATGATGAATCTTGTAAAGTTCTAGTCGATGCTCTCGACAAAGCCCCAAAATATCAGAGATCTAAAGACGACACGGAAGAAGGTTCTTCTTTTGCCAATGTCTACAGCGAGCTTTCTGCCATCTCTGAGGCAATTAAACCGGTCACACGCTATTCCGCCGATCCAAAAATGACCGCTTACAATTCGGCGGCGGCTATGCAGAATACCTCTTTTAGAAACGTCGTTTTCAATTTGGTTTTTAATAAAAGCTTTGAGTCCGTGAAGGCTGTAAATGCTCAAGACAATCTCCCGCTTACCAACGCCGATCAAGAAAGAGCGAAATCAATCAGCCTTCGACTTAAATCTTTTGTAAAAAGATCCAAAGACATCGCCGAGATGACAATGTCTACAGGCAAAAGCATCTTGGCTGCACTTCCGGAGTCTAAGCTCTGCCTTCATAATAGACCAAGTAGTACGGCCGCGATTTTTGGCGCCGTTGCCCATGCGGCAGCCTCCTTAACCTCTGGTGGAGAGCTGAGCGGCGTTGGAGAATTTATCTCGGCAATCCTCAAATACAATCGGGACATTTCCTACATAAATAACCTAGTCGAAGTTGAAAAGATAAGATTCCAAACATCTGTTTCTTGCCTTCTCGAAAGCTCCGCCGAAAGTTACTGTGCTGCTCAGGACGCAGAAGATTCTCTTGATTACTTTAAAAATTTAGGTCTCTCCGAAACCCAAAAGGACAAACTAGACCTCGCTGTCGCCAACGCAGGAAAAGATCCAGTAGCGAACCCGCTTGGCGGTCTTATCCTTCTAATGCGTGATATTCCAGTTCTTCAAGGATGGATGCAAAGAGTTCTTTTCGGCATCGATCCGCGCATCAAGATGGAAGCGGACATGAAAAATGCTAACTGGATGCAATATCTCGGATTCATTATGGCAGTAAATAGCTTGCAAGGTGAATTCCGAGACAAGGAAGCTCTCTATCATTCAAATAAAGACCAAGATAATAATATGAAGCTTGCCTCAATTCGCGAAATGATCGATCACGCGATCAAAAATTTTAACAAAGCTGACGACTTCTTTAGAAAAGTTTTCCCGGTTGAAAAAGCCATACACTTTCAGTTGCTCGGAATTCCAGTTCCGCAAGAGCTCGACAACAATAGGGACTTCGATTCATTCTGGAGTAAATGGATCGCGCAAGGAGCTCAAGGAACCAATAATCCTGACCAACTCATCGCCACATTTAAAGATCGCCTTTGGCACTACATTGAGCAAGCTCAGAAACAAGCCAACACTCTTTTTGCTTCTCGAATGATCGTGGATCC
>JBFWYS010000250.1:0-5762 GCA_050186175.1 Pseudobdellovibrionaceae bacterium | reverse complement strand
TGTTGGCGGTGTGAACGCGAAATTTTATTACGACGATCATTTTATTTTTACCTTTAATAATATCGTTATTGCGGCGACAAAAACACAGATTGTTAATAAATTTAGTTCGGAAAATGGTTTATTCTCTTACGATTGGCAAAAGATTGTCGGGATGACTGGCGCCGGAGGCGAAAATATTGCCGGAACTTCAGATGTGTACTGTCCAGGCATGAAAGACGGAAGTTCAACTTGCAAATGGCCTGAAACGGAATCAACGGGTGTCATCGATATCAATATTAGCGCTGCAATTATTCAAAAAATTTCGGATCTTCGAAACAAGGCGAACCAACACGAGTTTGCGTTTATCACAACGGGTGATAACGACAACCAACAAATGGTGAACGGAAAACAGGAACCCAAAGACTGCAGACATTCGACAATCAGTTTCGACATAGAAATGCATTACGTGGAATAATCTTAGGACCCCTCTGAAACCTTTGGCTAAGGCAGATGGACCTTGGTTAGTAACTATAGACTAAATGTTACATAATATAACTTATCGGAAGAGAGTGGGTCTGTTGAAAAACGCTTGTCTCTATGCTTTGTGATATACAGCTGTTTTCTGCAAGCTTTGGAGTGTGGCCGGAGCGGCCTTTCTGACGTCCATCCTGGGGCGTCAGAGCTAAATACAATCTTTTACGTAACATCTTCTATGAATTAATTTCTATGTATCGGAGAACTTACAGAGAACCCGCACCTAATCCGTAAACTCAGTAACCTCGTAAATATTCCGATTACTCTTCCCAGCTATAAACGCTGCTTTTTTTTTCTTCTGCTGGGCTAACGTCAAATTCCTCAGATTTCGCGCGATTTTATCTCCGGGGGCCAAGACATAAGCTTCTTTAAGTTCCACAAAGAAAATCTCGTAGGTATTTCCCATTTCGCGGATCCCTCTTGGGGTTGCGGAGAGACTCACAGTTTCAACATTTGTTTTTAAACGAGCACTTTTTGAGGCTTGTTGTTCTTCTTCGTCTTTTTCTTTTTGTTTGTCATTGATCGATTTCAGCATCGTTTCAAGAAGCTTTTTTTGGTCTTCTAGTTTTTGTGCCTCTTTTTTTTCGTCGTCAGTTTGCGAAAAAACGGTGAGTGGCAGAGACAAACTAAGAGCCGCGACCGACAAAAATAAAACTTTAGCAAAGTTCATTCTCTCCCCTTTTTTTTGGCTCGACCTATTTAATTATTTTGAATCAAAAGTCCATTCTTTGAAACCTAGTTTTTTAGCTTTTTCTAAGTTTTCTTTGTCGATCTCGTAGATATTGGCCGTTCCAGTAATAGATCCACACATTGTAATATGCATAAGCCCATCCGCTTTATTTTCTGCACTATGGACTGGGATACTGCCAAGCTCTCGCTTCATATCATCGAGTGGAATAAGTTTTCCCATGCCACATTGAAGAGTTCCATCGTACTTGTAAACTTTAACTCGAATGGTTTTTTCTGCCACGGGAGCTCCTTTTGAATCTCTGTTTTTGCGGCAATGTCCAGATACACAAGCCGTAAGCAAACTTATAAAAAAGATTCCAATTAAAACTCTAAGGATATTATTTAAGTGCATGATTTCCTCCGAAAATGAGAGGGATTAAAGCCAAGGGAAAAAAGTTTTTCCGTTTTTCCAAGTGGCCCGCAGTGAATACAAATTAGCTTCGTTGGAGATAAAGTAGATCTCCGAAAGTTTATCATCGGCTGAGATGGGAGATAAAACTCCCAGGCCAGATTCGAACTGACCGACTTTTCTGCCAGAGTTGGCATCTAGAAAAATCACGTGTCCTTGAGACTCCCCCACCACCACAAGGCCTCTGGTATAAACAGGTTGAGTTCCTAAGCCTCCAATCAACTTGTAACTCCAGAGCTCTTTGCCAGTGGATTTCTCAAGGCAGACGACTTCGTTGTTAGTCGTCGAATAATAAATTCGATCCATGTTAATAATTAGATCGCCGTAGCCACCCTTTTCGTATTTCCAGAGAATATCTCCATTGGTCGAGCGAATGGCGTAAAGAGCATCGTCAAAACCTGGGACATAGAGAATTTCAGCATCGCGTACCGGCGACGAATCAATGTCGCGGAATCTTTTATTTTGCGAAAGTTGTTTTTCCCACTTGAGGCCTCCATTTGCCACATCTAAAGACACCAGAGATCCGTCACTAAAGCCCACAAAAAGAGTTTTTCCTGTGGCTGAAATCGAAGGTTTCGATCCGCCTCGAATACTTAAATTCTGAGGATCTTGTTTCGAATAGAGCCAAAGCTGTTTTCCAGTTTCGGCTTCTAGAGCGTAAACAACATTATTGCCCGCTAAGAAAAAGACCACTCCATTATGTAATGTGGGGGCCGACAAAGTTTCTGAGCGAGTCGGAAAAGTCCAAAGGATCGCGCCAGTTTGTAGAGAGACGGCATAAAAAGAGCCATCGTTAGCGCCAAAAAATAAATGATCTCCGGCTGCTACCGCTCCTCCTTCAACCCCTCCTTTTATCTTTAGAGTCCAGACGCGGGTTCCGGTCGACCGATCAAAAGCCGAGATTGAATCAAGAGCATTGCCCTGGATTAAAAGGCTTCCGGCAATTATGGGGGTCATTCGATTGGCTTTTCGGAACGTTAGGTTTTCTGAGGTCAGTGTTGTTCGGACCCAACGTTTTTCGATGTTGAAAACTCTTTTTTCAGATTGATTCCACTTCTCTAAGGTCGAGCAACTCGTCGTAAACCCCGTAACTAAACTCAATAAAAAAGAGATTCGCAAAAGATTCATTCTTTATCCTGCCTGAGGCGCGGGACTTAGTTTTGATTTTAAAATGCGCAAATATTTTTGAGCAGCTCTTGCGGCGACAGAGTTTCGGTCGTTATTTGCGGTGTTTGTGTAAAGTTCTTCAGCCTTTTTCAAATCACCAAGTGATTCGTGACAAAGACCTAAGCGTAAAGAAAAATCCTCGTGCATAAATTGAAGGGCTTGTTCTTTGTTCATTGGCTCCCAGATTCTGATAGCCGCTTTGCAATCTCCCGAGTTTGCTAACAGAGAAGCCTTCATGTTGAGAACGAGAGCGCCCAAAACACTTGAAGATTTAACACCCTTGTCGACCTTGCCTAAAGTCTCAAGGGCCTCAGCTATTTTTTTGTAAGAACTTTGAAGTCCTGCAACGTTTAAGGCCGCGAATAAAGAAGCCTGAGTCCCTGGATGTTCTTTGATCACAGTCTCAAATTGTGTGATTAGATCGCCGTAGTCTTGGCCCAAATCTCCCGAAGCTTTTTTACCTGGAGGCTCCGGCTGAGTCTCCCCTTCTTTTTTCGGAGTAGGTGGTGCGGGCGGCATCTCAGCTTTTGCAAAACCTTCTTTTCTTTTTTCAAAGTCTTTTTCGATTTTATAAAGACTGTCGGCAGCTTTTATCTCTTTGTTTGATTTGAGGAAAGACATGATAGCCATGCCCCCAGTTCCCAACACGATAATCATAAAAACCGCGACCGCGACTTTTGTATATTCATGCTTCCAGACGAACTCTTGAGATTGTGGTTTTGGTGTTGTCAAAGGACCTCCGTGCAAATCGATATTTTTACTTAGCAAATGCCGTTAAGTTGTCGCAATTACCAGTGAACTATGGTTTCGCGAAGCTTTGCCGTTGTCACTTAGTTTTTTGGGTTTGGCGCGACATGTGTTTCAGAAAGTTTTCTTTGTGTAGCGCATAGCTGATCCGTCCATGAGAGGGTACTACTCCCTGCCATCGTGGCAGGGAGTCCAATTTTCGCCAGAGGTTAGCTCGAAGGATGTTTTCCAATAACTAGGACTCCCGGCCAGGACGGCCGGGAGTGAGCCCTCTCATGGACGGATACACCTTGCGCACCCAAAGAAAACTGACGAGCAATAGAAGTCGTGACGCAAATATAGACAAAAAAGTAACTTCCACCTTTCCATCCAGTTTTGCGTTAAATTAGGATTCTCGTATTATCGATTATTAACTTCGCGGAGAGTCGTGAAGTTTCGGTTCGAGCGTCCTTGATGGCGTTGTTTAAGGCCGCCAATAATTTTGATGCGCTCTTCCGCTGCACGATCTGCGGCGCGATTGGTCGCGATGTTCTCTTTTTGAGCAATTTGGAAAATGTGGATTAGGTTGTCGTAGATAATGCGTGTTTTATCCATTGCGCGCTCTGGAGAATACCCTTCGAGCTCGACGAAGACGTTCATAAGGCCGCCGGCATTGACGACATAGTCAGGAGCGTACAGGATTCCCATTTCTTTTAAAATATCGCCGTGGCGAGTTTCTTTAAGCTGGTTATTTGCTCCGCCCGCAATGGCTTTGCACTTCAAATTTTTGATTGTGTCGTCGTTGATGATGGCACCCAAGGCGCATGGAGAAATGATATCGCATTCGGCCGTGTTGATTTGGTCTGCTGGCAAAGTTTTGAGATTGTATTTGTCAGCGAGAAATTTCACTTTTTGTTGATCGATATCCGCGATTGTAATGACTGCTTTTTCTTTCACCAAATAGTCAACCAAGTGAGAGCCCACATTGCCAAGACCCTGAACATTGATTCTCATGCCTTGCAAACTATCGGTTCCGAATTTTGTTTTTGCGACTGCTTTAACGCCCATCAAAACACCGTGAGCCGTGTAAGGAGAAGGATCGCCCGATCCACCAAAATCTTTCGGAATGCCCGTGACCCAAGGAGTTTCCATGTACACACATTCCATGTCACGAACGTTGGTTCCGACATCTTCAGCAGTGATATATTTTCCATTTAACGAGTTTACAAATTGTCCAAAAGCTCTAAAAAGACCTTCGGTTTTTTGAGTTTTTGGGTCACCGATGATCACGGCCTTCCCTCCGCCCAAGTTCAAACCTGAAGCAGCGGCCTTATAAGTCATTCCCTTTGAGAGTCGAAGAACATCGACAAGAGCTTCTTCTTCCGAAGCATAATTCCACATGCGAGTTCCGCCAAGTGCCGGTCCTAGTGCGGTGTTGTGGATTGCGATGATCGCTTTTAAACCCACAGTTTTATCGTGACAGAAAACAACTTCTTCGTGCTCGCCATGCTGAAAAATAGTTTCAAATGTTCCCAAACCGACCCCCAGGAAATTCGTGTTAACAAAAAGTCATAGACCTTTTGCTCTACGAGCTCAAGGAATTACTTATGCGTGTGAATGAGAGGGTGATTTTTTCGACGCAGTCGGTTTTTTGAGATCCTGAGGCTGCTAAAAAGAATAGCAACCTCGGTCGACGATTATGGGCTAAAAGAAACATTCGGAGTGACGTGGGCTGCGGGTCCGAATACATCAACTCCATCACCGGTAGCAGTAATGAAAACATTTTGAGTTGTTGGGCTTGTCGCATAAATTCTGTAGGAGCCAGGTTGCTCCACTAAAACTCCGGACCCTGCGAAAAAAGACCAGCTAGGAGAGCTAGGTGAGCCCGAATTGCACGCGCCGTCTTGAAAATTTACGTAGTTACTGTCCCCAACAAAATTAAAAACAAAGTTGTTAAAATCATATTTGGCTCTTTCGAGTTGAGTGGATCCTCCGGGACGTATAAGTTTGAGTGCGAAAGTCTGACACGCATTAGTCGAAAAGCTTAAGGTGTTGAGTTGAACAACCGTTGGCTGGAACGTGAATCCTGTTAGGGCCGAAGTGTTGACAGCGTCGATCACATAGAAATCGCGAGCTATCGGACTCCCGCTGACATGGTTGGATCGAACATTGACAAAAGTAGAAGCGCTTCCTGAGGGATTGTGTATAACCTGATAAG
>JBFWYS010000249.1:0-5787 GCA_050186175.1 Pseudobdellovibrionaceae bacterium | reverse complement strand
CTCCGCGTCTTCAGTTCCGTACGGATCGCCTTGTCTCCCTCAAAATCGTATGTGCAACAATGGACAACTTTCAGGTGATGGCGGCTTCGCAGCTTGTACTCCTGGAATGCCGGAGTCTTGTCTTTTTAACGGGCAAACAATTGCGCACGGTAATTTTGTCAATGCTTATGCCGTTTCAACGGTCGCCTATGGGCAAGCTTGCATACCGATAAAAAGAACCTGTAACAATGGTCAGCTTTCTGATTCTGGTGACTTTGCTTCTTGCGTTCCGAATGATCCAAAGTCTTGTTTATTCAATGGACTCACAATTGTGTCAGGGCAATCGGTTCCAGCTTATGAGACTTCTTCGGTTGCGCCCGGCGAGCAATGTAAAATGGAAGATCGTGTTTGTACAAATGGAGATCTTTCGGGAACTTATAGTAAACCAAGTTGTGTCGTAAATACGGCTTTGCGAAAAGAGCTCACAATCACGGAAAAAGTAAGTTGGTCTCCGTTTAAACTTTTACTAGTGATCGATGACTCGACTTCGATGCAAAACAATCAAGACAAGATTGCTGCTAACATCGATTCTCTTCTTCTTCCGTTAAAAGACAAAGATGTGGAAGTGAGAATTATTACGACTTCGGATCGTAGGTATAATTATTATACAAAGAGAGAGGCCTCAACGAAAGATGTGAATGGCAACATTAGACTCTTTCCAGATGGTCAATACGAGGGTTACAATGATCCAAATATTGTTTCGATAAGAGAAGAGGTGTGGCACGGACCTGCCTCAGGAGTCTCTTATTCTCTTAACTCCAGAGATCCTCAAGAGAAGTTGGATGCCACAATCGCGGCTATGAAAACCTATATTAAAAATATCGGAACCAACGGCGATAACGACGAAAAAGTGATGTGTCCAGTGGCTCGTTATGTGTACGACACGGGAGAGAATGCATTTTTTAAGCAAGGAGATCGCGCGGCTGTCGTGGTCTTGTCGGATGAGAATGACTCGAGCACTCAGCAAGAGTGCAGCGCTGGGTTTATTCGAACTTATGGAGAGCTTACTCCTGGACAAACGCGTCCCGCTTACAAACAATACGAGTTCGATATTAAAGCAGTGCGGGTAAAATTTTCCTATAAGAAAACAACACACGCTGTTTTTCGTGATGGGGTGCTTGTCAGTCCCGAAACCAAAGATGTTTCAATGACTGATGGAAGTGTTCTCTTGGGTCCTTCGATTGTCCCTCTGGCAATCGCTTCGAGTGACGAGGCCGAGTGTAAGAGAAAAGCTAAAGCTTATCTGACAGGTTTAGGCGTTATGGATATGTCTACCTATGGGACCTCTTATGATTTCCGCAATGCAGACGTTAGCTTCTGCAAGGTCGAACAGCGACATGTCGCTCAAATTGGATTTGGAACAAACGAGGTGAGTTCGAATTTTTGCGAATCAGGAACAACTTTTCAGGGCATGACTCTTGAACAATATGCGACCGATAGTTATGTTTATGGCGATGCATTTTATGAATCCGAGCCAAGATATTTGACCTCATATAGTCACTTACAGGGGCACTGGTTTCCAAGTTATAAAGCGACCTACGCAGGGAATTGTACACCCACCCTAAAGCCAGCTTACACTTATAACCCTAGCCGTAATTCGGAAGAATTTGTTTATAAGTATTATGTGCCTGGTGGCGGCACCTTAAGTAACGTCGCTTTTGATTCCGAAGTGATTAATAAAATGAAATCTCTTTTCGACAATAAGTTTTTCGTGAGCTTTATCATCAAGAAGTCGGACAACACTTGCACGACAACGGCCGGAGTGAAAGGAGTCCGTTACGAAAAGATCGCAACAGACAATCCAACTTTAGCTTCGACCTACCCAATATGCGAAACTTACGGTCCTGCTTTGGATAAAGTTTCTGATTTTGCGATTCAACAAACGGTCGCCCTCTATGACATGGGAATTCCTGACAATGCAATCCCGCAGAAGGTCAGTATTCTGAGATTGAATAGTACCACTCCGGAAGTGCTGGGTCTTGATATGTACGATATTATTGGTGGCAAGAAGATTCAGTTAAAATTGAATGTTCTCGAGGCGGGCGATAAAATCTTGATTGATTACTACGTGCCCTAGGAGTGAGAGACTCCACTTTCACATTGTTGCATAGTCCGGCTACATCTTTTTATTGAGCTCTTCGAATTTTAAACACGCGCCCGGAAAATTCTCGCGACAGGCTTTGTCGAAAGACTGGAGCGCTTCTTGAATGCGACCAGCTCCCTCGAGGGCGAAGCCGAGTTGTGAATAGAGCATATCAAGATTAAATCGAAATCCGAAACTTCCGTTGGTACGAAGGAGTTGTTCATAAATTGTGACGGCCTCAGCAAATTTACCTTCGTGCATGCGAATGATCGCCAGATCATTCAAGCACATCGGGTAATCAGGATACTGGGCAAGGCAATTTTGGGTCGCAGCGAGTTGTTCGTCACGAGTTCCCGCAGATCCTTCGACCGCAGAAAGGTCTGTGAGACAGGATCTTGATTTGGGATAAACTTTTAAACATTCTTTGAGTGCTACCTTGGCCTCTTGGTATTCCCGGGTGCGAACTAAAATCCGAGTTTTCCACTCATGATATTCTTTTGAGCTTTTGGAGACTTGTTCAATAAGGGCACGGGCTTTATCAAAATCGTCATTGTGAAAGGCGCTCCAGAAATCTTCAGTAAGACTTGAGCGAGTTGCTTTTTTCTCTGGCGTCTCTAGCTCTTTAGGAGTCTGAAAGTGTGAGAGCGTGGAGCGAGTCGGTCTTTTTCCTTGAGATTCGATAGCCGCTAGATCCTTTTGAGAGCCAGTTTTGCTCTCTTCAGAAAGGAAGACAGATTTAGTATTATTTTCGTCAGGTGAACTATGAAAAAGAACCCATCCTAATGCGAGACCTAAAAAAAGTGTGAGGGCGTGAGTCAGAATTTTCATAAGTTTAGTCTTTAAAGAGGGGTCCGAGAGTCAAATTCTAGAATTAATACATGAACTCGAGAATTCGCGAATCCATGAATTCGCGAATTCTTGAATTTCTAAATTTATCGTTCAGACAAAGGTTTAACTTGGCGATCAGGAGCCCCAATGTACTCCGACAAAGGACGAATAATTCTGTTGTTCGCGGCCTGCTCCATAATGTGCGCAGACCAGCCCGTTGTTCTTGCCATGACGAAGATTGGTGTAAAGAAATCGATTTCAAAACCCATCATGTAATAAGCAGGACCCGCCGGGAAATCCAAGTTTGGATAAATGCGTTTTTTCTCGACCATGACTTTTTCGAGAGATTCGTACATTTGCATCCATTTTTTCTCACCGATCACATCTGCCATCACCATCGCGTACTTTTTCATTGTAGGAACGCGTGAGTCACCTTTTTTGTAAACGCGGTGACCGAAGCCCATGACTTTTCTTTTATTTGCAAGAGCGTCTAGCATCCACTGTTCGGCTTTTGCAGGATCCGCGATCTCTTTCATCATGTGCATCACCATTTCGTTTGCTCCGCCATGAAGAGGCCCTTTAAGAGCTCCGATTCCAGCAACAGTTGCAGAATAGATATCCGATTCAGTAGAAGTCACAACACGAGTTGTGAAAGTCGAAGCATTAAATGAGTGCTCAGCGTATAAGATCAAAGAGACGTCAAAAGCTTTAACCACCTCTTTTTGAGGAACTTTTCCAAAACACATATGGAAAAAGTTTTCTGCGATCGACAGATCTGCTTTTGGCGGAATAAACTCTTGGCCTTTTTTAATTCTGAAGTCCGCAGCCACCATTGTCGGAATTTTTGCGAGCATCAAAATGGCCTTGTCCAAATTTGTTTTTGGATCAGCCTGCCAGATGCGAGTGTCTTCGCAACCTAAAAAGCTCACGCCTGTACGAACTGAATCCATCGGGTGACATTTTTTAGGAAGAGTTTTGATCACACTCAAAAGCTCTTTTGAGATTTCACGAGAACTACGTTCTTTTTGTTCGAACTCAGCCAACTGTGTTTTGTTTGGAAGCTCGCCGTTGTAAAGCAAGTAAGCCACTTCTTCGAATTTGCAGTTTTCAGCCAAGTCTTGAACTGGATAACCGCGATAAACGAGAGAGTTTGTATCGGGATTCACTTTTGAAACGCTTGACGTGTCGATCACGGAGCCTTCGAGGCCTTTTTTTGTATTCACCTTATCTGGTTCGGGTACGTAATCTGGGTTTACGTATTCGTTCGATGCTGCCATAGGATGCTCCTTTGTTTCTTTAAGTCCTATTGATTTTTATTTAGTTTAAAATTGCCCTGTTTATTTTCATTTCAACTTAAAGTTGAAAATTGATTGATCAAAAGCATTGTACTCTTCGTATTTCACAAGCTCATACAATCTCTTACGAGTTTGCATCTTATCAACGATTCCTTCTTGCGTGCCTTTATCTTTAATCTCACGAAGGCCGTCTTCAACGGCTTTCATCGCAAGCCTCAAAGTAGTGACCGGATAAATGACCATGTTGATTCCGAGTCTTTCCATTTGGGTTACGGTGAGAAGTTTTGATTTTCCAAACTCGGTCATGTTGGCCAGCATCGGAACGCTGATCGCCTTTCTGAATTTTTCGAATTCACCTTCGTCTTGCATGGCCTCAGGAAAAATCATCTCTGCTCCTGCGTCGATGTAAGCTTTGGCCCGATCGATGGCTTTATCGAGACCTTCAGAAGCCCGAGAATCGGTTCTTGCAATCAAAAGAAAATTGGCATCTCTCTTTGCGTCTGCCGCGGCCTTTACTTTTTTTACCATCGTTGAAACATCTACAACGCCTTTGTTATCGAGGTGCCCGCAACGTTTCGGATTTTCCTGGTCTTCGATATGGCAACCAGAAATTCCGAGTTCAGTAAACTCTTGTATGGTGCGAGCCACATTCATCGGCTCGCCAAATCCGGTGTCGATATCGATAATCGACGGTAGTTTTGTCATTCTTGAAATTTGTCTTCCGCGCGCACCCACCTCAGTTTGCGTTGTGAGGCCGATATCAGGGTAGCCGATATCATTCGAGAGGACGGCGCCAGAAATATAAACACCATCGAATCCAAGTTCTTCGATTAACATAGCAACAAGAGGTGAGAATGCCCCTGGAAATCTCAATAGCTTTCCAGATTTTAGATCAGCACGGAATTGTTTTCTCTTTTCGGCTGCGGTTGGCAATACTCTTGTTAACATTTTAGAAAATTCCTTTTGTATCGCGTTTGCTGTTCGTCAAAGACTCAAGAGCGATTTGAACATTCAACTGAAGAATTTGCTCCGCGTTCAATTTAGGAAGGTCTTGCACAAGTGTAATAAAACGGTCGCGCTCAGCCTTAGTAATAATTCCTTCAGTCAATTGATCAAACTTTGTGATGTAGTTTTTGCGAACAAATGGACGAGCGCCCGCAGGATGCGCATTTGCACGGGCGAGCTCATCAACGAACTTAGTTCCGTCAGTCATAACGATTTCAACACGAGCACCGAAAGCTTTTTTGTCTGGATCCATGTGGTGATACATCTCTGTCCACTTAGAATCTTCAACTGTGCGGATTTTATGCCACAACTTAACCGTGTCAGGGCGTTTTGCACGCTCCGGTGAATACGAGTGAACATGATGCCATTTGCGATCTTGAAGGGCTACTGCAAAAATATACATGATTGAGTGATCGAGAGTTTCGCGGCTTGCGTTTGGATCCATCTTTTGCGGATCTCCTGCGCCGGTTCCGATGACATAGTGAGTGTGGTGAGACGTGTGAATCACGATTTCTTTTACGTCATCCCAGCTCTAAA
>JBFWYS010000248.1:0-5795 GCA_050186175.1 Pseudobdellovibrionaceae bacterium | reverse complement strand
TCACAATGGATTTTTGCCAATTCCAGAAATTCAGTTCTTGGCTTACGTTCACAATGCCGAAGATCAGCTGCGCGGAGAGGCCGCGACTCTGCCTTTTTTCTCTCAGGGGCAATTCACGAATCCGATGGTTTTGAGAATTGCGGGCCTTCCTTATCAAAAAGGATTTGGCGGACATTTTCACAATGACAATTCTCTTGCCGTTTTCCGCGATATCCCTGGACTCATTATCGCTGTTCCTTCAAATGGCGCCGACGCGGTGAAAATGATGAGGGCCTGTGTGCGAGAGGCCTATGAAAAAGGAAGAGTTATTGTTTTCGTAGAACCCATTGCTCTCTACATGACTAAGGATTTACATAAAGAAGGCGACAAGGGTTGGAGCGCGGCTTACCCCGCTCCAGAGGAAGAAATCGCAATCGGGGAATTTGGCGTTCACGGAAAAGGCAAAGATGTTACGATTTTAACTTACGGAAATGGTTTTTATTTTGCCCGCCAAGCCGAAAAAATTCTCAAAGAAAAGCATGATATAGATTGCAAGATTATTGATTTGCGCTGGATTGCTCCACTCGATCAAAAGGCTCTCGCTGCCGAAATGAAAAACGACAAAAATGTTTTGATCGTCGACGAGTGTAGAAAAACCGGCTCTTTAAGCGAAGCTCTTGTGGCTATGATGGTTGAAAACATGGCACAGCTTCCAAAAATTAAAGTGGTGGCAGCTCACGATTGTTTTATCACATTGGGCGTCGCTTCTGCGGCGGGTTTGCCTTCAAAAGATGAAATCATTGAGGCTTGCGTGCAAATGGTAGGTAAAAAGTGAAAAAAGAAAGAGCTGTCGTTATCTGCCCCGGGAGAGGCACTTATACAAAAGAGACCTTAGGTTACCTAAAAAAGTTTCGTCCGAAGTTAAATGAATTTTTCGGCGCTCTCGATGACATGCGTGCAACCCGCGGAGAGGTTACGATTTCTCAGCTGGACGATGAACCCGTATTTAAACCGGGACTTCATACCAAAGGTGAAAATGCGTCGACTCTGATCTATGCTTGTAGTTATGCGGACTATTTAAGTCTAGATTTTGACAAATACGACATTGTCGCCGTAACAGGAAACTCAATGGGTTGGTATATTGCTCTCGCCGTAGCGGGAGCTCTCGATGTTCACGGAGCTTTTGAGACCATCAATACGATGGGCTCGATGATGAAAGAAAAACTCATTGGCGGGCAGATCATCTATCCGACAGTTGATGAAAATTGGCATCGTAATGAATCTTTGGTTCGGCAAATTCAAGAGGCTCTTATTGAAGTGAAAGCAATTCCTGAGTGTGAGGCTTACCTTTCTATCAACTTAGGAGGATACTCAGTCATTGGTGGAAACCAGAAGGCCTTGGACTTTCTCTTAAAAAAGCTGCCTAAGATGGAAAATTATCCGTTTCAATTGATCAATCACGGAGCTTTTCACACTCCTCTTTTAGACGGTGCCTCCAATAGAGCTTTCGAAATGATCTCCCCGGACATTTTTAAACGTCCCGGGGTTCCTCTCATCGACGGAAGAGGACATATTTGGTCTCCGTACTCGACAGATCTCGAGGATATTTATCGATACACGTTTGATCACCAAGTGGTGAAGCCCTATGATTTTACAAAAGCGGTTACAGTGAGCCTAAAAGAATTTTGCCCTGACCGTTTAATCTTGCTCGGCCCCGGAAATTCTCTAGGCGGTTCAATTGGACAGATCCTGATCGAGAACAAATGGCTCGACATCAAATCAAAAGGTGATTTTTCTGAGCATCAAAAACGCGATCCATTTTTGGTTTCCTTGGGGCGCGTGTAACAGTGGCGCCTCTTTTTGCTGCGGCCTTCGCGCTATCCTCACATAGCGATTGCACGCGGGGCTCATTCCGATTTTTGGTTGCGTTTGGTTTCTTGTCTCTTGCAAATCTCTGCTCTCTTTTAATAAAATGGTCTTGACATGACCATTTTTACTTGTAAAATGGTCATGTGATAAGCAGATTTATATCTTCCCAAATTGAGAAATCAAGAAAGAGCATTCTTCTTTTGGGACCAAGACAGGTCGGCAAGTCAACGTTGTTAGAATCGCTTAAGCCAGATCTGATCATCAATTTGGCTCTGGAAGAAGAGTTCCTCAAGTTCACCACCAATCCGGGGGAGTTGGAGGCGCGCATTGCGGAGCAACGACCGGACTCAATATTGGTGGACGAAGTACAGCGACTGCCGTCTTTATTAAATACGATCCAGGTGCTAATCGATCAAAACAAAAAAATGCGATTCTATTTGAGTGGATCCAGCGCCAGAAAACTTCGTCGCGGTTCTGCGAACCTGCTCCCCGGGCGGCTTTTCAACTATCGACTTGGGCCCCTATCATGTATCGAGCTTAATTTTAAAATGGATACCGAGCGTGCCCTTGAGGTGGGATCGTTACCCGAAGCCTACCTTGAAGAAAGAAGCCATACCGAAAAGCTTTTGCGCAGTTATACGGCAACCTATTTACGGGAAGAGATTCTTGCCGAAGCTTTGACAAGGCAAATTCAGGGGTTCTCGCGTTTTTTGCGAACAGCCGCAGAGAGTTCCGGTCAATTCTTGGACTTCAGCAAAATGGCCGCTAAAGCAAAGGTCAACCGGAGCGCTGCCCGTCGGTACTACGAACTTCTTGAGGATACTTTAGTGTGTGATCGAGTGGACGCCTATTCGAGCGATGAATTTGATCTGGTCAAGCACCCCAAATATTTCTTTTTCGACAATGGCGTGGTCAATGGCGTCCTTGAAAATTTTAAGGCCTCCGCAGATCGTAAAGGTTTTTTGCTCGAGCATTTATTTTTCAATCAACTCAAGAATACCAGTTACTGTTTGGATCGAGCGGTTCACATTTCGCACTTTCGGACTCGCAATGGCTTGGAAGTCGACTTTGTGGTTGAATGCGATGGACGCACATTTTTGATTGAGGTCAAATCTAACTCCCCATCAGTATCAGAGTTGGCGCCGCTCATAACGGCACGTCGGTATTTTCCGACCACGATAGAGTGCCTTGTCGCCTGTAGCAAAACTGAAGATAAGAAAATTCAGGGGATCCGAATTTTGAGTTGGCAAGGCGTGATTCGTGCAATCTTTGATCTTTAGGGAGGGCCTAATCTTTACCACAATAAATAAAGATCACGCTTTTGACTTTTTTCCCGTCAAATACTAACTCGATGGAATCTGTTGCTTTAACTTCCGCCGCAAAGCCTGAAACAGACATTGGCTCCGGCGCTTGCAGGAGGACTCTATCGCCTTCGATGACGGAAGCGGTTAGTCCTCGATACTCCTTAAGTAAAGTAACGTCGGTATCCTTAAAATTAAGTTCCTTGGGATGCCTGTCTACAAATTTTAATGCATCAGATCCATTTTTCATTTCATAAAGATTCACGTCGCGGTAACCCACTGTATCCTCATACTCATAGAATTTTGTTGGTGCATCTGGAGATGTTACACAATGGTAGTGATTACCGTATGCAGTGCCGGATAGAATTAAAATGGCTGAAAATAAAAGGGTTCTCATGACTCCTCCTGGATAAAATTACAAACTCGTTCGACTTCAATAAACAAATACTCGAGAAATATCTTGCAAAGTGAGTGCCGCAGAAAAGGACACGCTAGCCGCCGATCTTCTGTCGAACTTTTTCCTTGGGGCATTATGTGGCTACGAAAAAACCCTCAACTTCACGGAAAACCACGAAAAAATGGGCTTCTCCGTTTAAGCAATTTTATATTTTGTAGTCCGCTGACTTTCGCCGATGCGTTCAATCTTTCCCTTTTCAATACCCGCGCGGAGAATTCGAATAACTTGCCATTTTGGGACGTTCAATACCGACTGTGCTTCCTTGGCGAGGAAGATTTGACCCTCTCCAAAAGAGTTGGAGAGAGTGTCGATTTGCTGAATGAGCGGTTCCACGGGGCGCCGGTCTATCGGTATTTGAAATGCGAATGGGCCAAGGATCTTTAAGAAATAAAAGCCGCGCGACTCTTCGATCGAAACGGGAATTTGATTTGCCCTGAGCCAGGTGCGAGTTCGTTTAAGAGCTTGCCGAACTCGAAGTGGCGAAGATGTGATATTAAAATACTCTCCGGGAAACAGTTCACTGAAGAGGGCGGTCACTCGGGGAGGTTGATAAAAATCACGCAGCAATACTTCTAACATTCGATGAGTGAGTTTGCCCGGATTCAGTAATTGCTTTCCGTCGAGGGTGCCTGTGTGAAGATTCAGCGGAGATACCGTTTTGTCGCCGAATGTGTAGTCCAAAGAATGAGAATGGGGACCGAGCTCCTCGCGGACTAAGTTTCTAAATCCGGCAAAGGGTGTGCCGCACACTAACTGCAAATAGAGATCAGGATCGAACTTCAATTTTAGCGCGTACATTTCGGCTTCTCGCGAAGCCTCCCAAAATTTATTTTTTATTGCATATTCTTTGAGACGAATCAGGGGTGCGACTTGTTTTGACTCCAGACCGTCTATAAGCATTTCGCATTTGGTGGTCAGAAAGTTGTCATTTGTGAAAGTTTGGGAAGTTAAGGAGCGCGCTGTTTGTAATTCGATTTTAGCATTTGCAAAGTCTCCATTTTGCATATGAAGTTGAGCCCATAAGGAACGGCAAGTGCTTTCCAATTGAATATGTGAAAGAGCTTTGGCTAATTCTATTGCTTCTGCAAGTCGTTCCGAAGCTTCCTTTGAGCGTCGAAGTTCAACCATAGCCATGGCCAGATTGACACTTCCTATGAGCCGATCGATTGGACTTAAGGGCGTACGAAGATATTGCTCCAATTCCTTAGCTGCGGCTGCAAATTCCCAGATTAAAAAATGCCCGAAGCTTCGATAAAGAAAGGCTTGAGGGACTTCGCGCGCATCCACCATTTTCAGTCGTGCGATAGCTTCAGAAACGGCGCCGCTTCGTAGGAGCAAGACTGCATACTCGGCCATTTCATGGGGAGTCGCATCCTCATGAAGAAGAACAGATTTGGTCAGTAGTTTCAAGCCAACGGAGTAAAGACCCGTGCGGCGACAGAGTCGAGCCAGAGGCAGGCGTTGCGCCGGCGGAACATGATTTGTGTTTAAACCCTTAAGCTGAGACTTGGCTATATCAGCCTGACCCTCACGAATATTTTGATCACACGACTGAATAAGGTCGGCATAAGATCTCATTTTGAAACTCGCTCCTACTTAACCTGTTAAAATCTATTCGGTAGTTGTTTGTCCCGCCTTGAGTGTCGCAAATTAAAACACCCATTGTGACAAAATGGTCACTTCTATTTTTAGGCCTCAAGACTGAAAATGAAACTGAATATAAAGTAAAAAAAATCCGAAAAGGAATAGATATGAAGTGGAAGCATTCAACATTCAAACAGATTCTGAATTGTTTGGCTACATTCGCCCTTCTGATGTCATTTCAGAACTGCACGCCTTCTAATTTCCAGGATCAGAACTCAACTGACAACAAAGCGGAAGGCGGAGTTGGTGGGGTAGATGGTAAGCTTTATCGCTCTTACGGAGTTTGCTCGGCGCAAAACCAATCCGAGATCGTGAATGCCGTTAGAGTCTCGTTGGATGGTCTTTCGGCTAAGTATGTTCGTCTGAATTGTGATGATTTATCGCAACCTCAATCTATCCCGATTCAAGATTTGAGTTATGCCTTAGGAAACTCTCAAGTCTTTACTCTAACGGGAAAAGTTTACGATCAGCAGCTCGAAGTCGCAAAGCAAGAAGTTACAGTTCAGCTTTGCACAGGAAGTTCAGGGCGCCAGGCGCGAGTTTGG
>JBFWYS010000247.1:0-5799 GCA_050186175.1 Pseudobdellovibrionaceae bacterium | reverse complement strand
TACTCAGCAAGGGCCAGTTTAAAGGAACCGACTTGAACAATTTCTGAATCCCGACATTATTATTCGTCTTAAAAAGATCTTCAACATATCGCAGAAGATTTGCTGAGATCCATCCATTTTCGGTAGGAGAAAGTTCGTCCCACGACTTCGCATAAGCAAGTTTTAAAAAGTGTCGAATCAAGACTGTATTATTTGGATTCAGGCGCAAAGCCTTACGAATGATAGAAGATTTTTTTGTGTATTCCGGCGTCTCTTTAAACAATAAAAACAAGGAGTGCTCTTCCAAGTTAACGAAAGGCTCAGGAAGGGGGCGCAGTTTTGCGAGTGTCATTCCAATCGCTCCACCCATTACAAGACTTGCAAGATGATAAAGATGAGCCACATTGTTGTTCTGGTAGTTGATCGCACCCGCAAAGTCACTTAGTAGAACAAAAACTCCAAAAAAGAGAACAACCGGAATAGTAAATGTTTTATTAAAGAAGAATAAAAACGAAGCCAACATTCGCATCCGCTGAGTCCAAAATAAAAACAAGAATGCACCACCTATGGCACTCACTGAACCCGATGCACCCATGACTCCTTGCGCATCATTGAGCGAAAAAGTAATATGATAAAGAGCTCCACTCAGTCCGCCAATCAAATAAATCGCCGAAGCTAAAAGAGAACCCAGTCTCGCCTCCACGGCCATACAGAGAAAGATGAGAAAAATCATATTACTAAGAAGATGGGAAATTCCTGCATGAAGAAAAATGGACTTCAAAATTGTTTTTAAACTCACATTCCCAGGAGCCAAGATCTCATATCTTTTCAAAATTTCTTTCTTAACGATGTTATTCTGTTCTTCTAATACCTCAAGATTGCGAAACCATTGGCTGTCTTTGACTTTCGAATTTGTAAGCGAAAGCCTTGTCCAGAATCTTGTACTCAACTGCGCTTCGATAATTTGATTGAGCATTTTCGTGCTCAACTTACTTTTGTCGACACTTCCAAATTTACGCTCAAAATGTTGTTCAGCCTCTTTATACGAGCTCATTGGTCCCGCTGACCTTATAGCCACACAAACTTCTGGAGAAGCGATCTGGGTGCAATTCTCAACCGTGAGTCCATAAAGAGTCTGGAGAACAGCTGGAGACATCGCCTGTTGAGCGATCTGATCTTGAGCTTGCTTGACCTGCGGATAAAAATAAAAGTGTGCGATGACTGTAGAAACAACAATCGCTATTGTGGCTATTGGCGTTCGACTGGTCTTTGCTTCGAGACCAATTGGCAAAAGAAACATACTCTTTATTTTCGGATGTTTATGACCACAAACTGAGGAAAAACCACTCGGCTTTTCTCAGGATGAGACGAACTAGACTATTTAGAAATTAGGATTCGTTCCGACTCCGGAAACTTTTCCTTTTCCTTTTTCTGAATGCCCTCTTCTTTGTCCTTAGCGACTTCTACAGACGACGGCTGACGTGTTTCTTGGACTTGCACCACATCAGATTTCGGATACTGTTTTCTCACTTTAACTTTCAAATCGTCCAATTGACGATCCACACCTAGGCCTAGTTCAAGCTCCTCGATCGTTGGAATTTTTGATCGTTCGTACATGCGCGCGGTCTGATCCGTTTTTTCCGGATACTGAAGACGCAATTCATCTATTTTCAAATTAAGTTGTTTGTTAAGGTCCGCAAGCGACGCATATTCTTTTGAAATCTCAGCTGAGAGTTGGTTAGCAACTTTTGGATCTTTGTTTTTGTCTCGGTCATCCATGAGCTTTTTTATAACTCCGGTTTTTTGACCGATCTGAGCCTTCAAAATATTGATCGAGTTTCCAGCCTCCGAGTAAGTCCTTGCATAAACAGAGAGTGAGAACACGAAACTAAGCAGAAACATCATTTGCGCTTTTAGCATTTTGACTCCATGAAATTTCAACTGGCAAAGCCTTAATTCTTTGAAGAATGACAGCCGCCTTCACCGCAGAAAGATCTTCTATGACAAGAGCTCCCCTTTTTATTTCTCCTAAAACTCGTGCAAGATCTCTAAACAAACGCGCGTCTGTAAGAACGCTCTCTAAATCGTGCCGAATTTTTTCTGTATCAATTCCTTGAATGCGAATCGTATAGACAAGATCGCCTTCTGACTGCTCAGAATTTGCGAACCTCTCAACATCGGCAAAACTCCCCGCAGATTCCCGCACCACTTCTTCAACGACCTCGGCAATTTCCTGCTGTTCATCGACTTGCAAAAATTCTTGAGAGTTCGCTGCGTAATCCTCATTTATATATTCAGCTTGCGCAGACTCATCTTGAAAGGGCTCAGATCCGTCAGAGTTAAGCTCAGGAGATTGATGTTCCTCTGACTCAGGCGTCATCTCATAATTGCCGTAGCCATCCTGCATATCTGGAATCGGCGGCAAACTCTCTTGCTCCATCTGTGCTGCTAGCTCTTCTTGCGAAGGAAAATGAGCTCCCGATTCACTCTCGTCAAGTTCAGGAACCGGCGGAAGATTCGCCGGTGTTCGCTTTATTGAAGATTCCAACTTGAAATCCAATGGATCATTTGTGTTTAGGTGTGGAACTCCATCCATATCAAAAAACAAAACTGCGCTACAGCTAACACAAGCCACAACACCGAAATCGGCTTCAATTGGACTATTACATTTAGGACATTTGGACATCACTCTCATAGTAACATCCAGAAAACCACTGCTCACAGGTCCATAGACCAAAGCTCGACGAAGGCCGTGTTAAAAACATAGAGTGCGAGGCTATTTCTTCTTCATGCGTCTTCGATCCGCCCGATTCATCTTAGGTTCGCCGTCTCCGCCATCATCTCCTCGCGAATAGCTCATCTTATTACGCTGAGGTGCCTGAGGCATTTGAGGTGCGCGTGGCTGCCTCTCGATTTGAGAAAAAACTCCTTCTTGTTCTGGAGCCTCGCCACCTGAATATTGAAATTCATTTTGGTGAGCGAGTGGCATATCAGGAGTTTCAAGAGGATTCTGATCATTTATAACGATTTGAACCTTCAAGAGCTTCTCCACGGCTTCGCCATAAATCGCGCGATTTAAAGTTTCAAAAGCATTAAACGCTTCTTTTTTATACTCGATCAAAGGGTCTTTTTGAGCATAACCACGAAGCCCAATTCCTTCTTTTAAGCGGTCGATGTATTGCAAATGTTCTTTCCAACGAGCATCAATCGACTGTAAAAGAATCATTTTCTGAATTTGTCCGAAGAACTGCCCAAGAGCTCCCACTTGGCGATCGTAAATCATCTTTACCGAGTCACTGACTTTCTTAACAATCTTCTCGCCATCTTTTCGTTCGTCTTCCATGAAATCAATATGCAACCCGAACTGCTGTTGAAGGCCCGTGTTCAGGCCATTTAAATCATAATCTTCCGGCTTTGCTTTTTCAGGAACAAAAGTATCAAGAAGAGCCGACGTCACGTCCGCCATCATATCTTTAAAAGTTTGCTCGAGATCTTTTCCTTCGAGAATTTGACGGCGCATTTTGTAAATCGCTGTTCTTTGCTGATTCATAACGTCGTCGTACTCAAGCAAGTGCTTACGAACATCAAAATTATGACCTTCTACTTTTCTCTGTGCGCCTTCAATCGCGCGAGTCACCATTCCAGCCGTAATCACTTCATCATCCGGAATATTGAAAGTGTTCATGATCTTTTGCACTCTCTCGCCGTTAAAAATTCTCATCAGGTTGTCTTCAAGAGAGAGATAAAATTTTGACTCCCCTGGGTCCCCTTGACGACCCGAACGACCCCGCAACTGATTATCGATACGTCGTGATTCGTGTCTTTCCGTCCCGACGATGTACAATCCGCCGGCTGCGATCACCTCTTGTTTCTCGGCATCGCATTGTACTTTAAATTTTTTCATCGCTTCGATGAATTCAGGAGACATTTCGTCGGCCACCACGTGACGAGCCATTCCCTCTGGATTTCCACCGAGCTGAATATCTGTACCACGACCCGCCATGTTTGTAGCAATCGTGATTGAACCTTTTCTTCCCGCCTGAGCAATAATCTCTGCTTCACGCGCGTGATGTTTCGCATTCAGAACTTGATGAGGAACTCCCGCTTTTGCGAGCTCTCGTCCCAAAAGTTCAGATTTCTCAATAGAAACGGTACCCACCAATACCGGTTGGCCCTTTTTGTTTCTCTCAGCAACATCTTTGATGATCGCTTTAAATTTTGCACCTTGGGTTTTGTAAACAACGTCTTCTTCGTCTTTACGTTGAATCGGTTTATTCGTTGGAATCACAGAAACATCAAGATTGTAAATCTTTTTAAACTCGACGGCCTCTGTATCAGCAGTCCCCGTCATCCCCGCAAGCTTTGAATACATTCTGAAAAAGTTCTGGAATGTAATCGTCGCAAGAGTTTGGTTCTCGTTTTTAACTGCTACTTTCTCTTTAGCTTCGATCGCCTGATGAAGACCATCCGACCAACGACGTCCCGGCATCAAACGACCCGTGAACTCGTCAACAATCACGACCTCCCCATCTTTGATCATGTAATCCACATCAAGAGTGTAAAGATGGTACGCCTTCAAGCCCTGATAAATGTGATGTAGAAGCTCGATGTTCGCAGGATCAAAAAGATTTGTAAGCCCCAAAAGTTCTTCACACTTCTTATTTCCTTCGTCAGTGAGAGAAGCCGTTTTCGACTTTTCCTCCATCGTAAAGTGAACATCTTTTTTTAAATGAGGAATAATTGCATTTACAGTTGTGTACTTGTCGGTTGAAGATTCCGCAGGTCCTGAAATAATGAGTGGGGTTCTCGCTTCATCCACTAAAATCGAATCGCACTCGTCAACAATTGCGTAATTGAATTCGCGCTGAACATAATCAGAAAGCTCATATTTCATGTTATCGCGAAGATAATCGAATCCAAGTTCGTTGTTAGTGGCATACGTGATGTCACAGTTATAAGCCGCTTTTCTCTGCTGATCCGAAAGATCATGAACGATAATTCCAACACTGAGGCCCAACCACTTATAAAGTCGCCCCATCCATTCAGCGTCCCGTTTTACGAGATAATCATTCACTGACACAACGTGAACACCTTTACCCGTAAGGGCGTTCAAATAAACCGGCAAAGTTCCAACGAGAGTTTTTCCTTCTCCTGTTTTCATCTCTGAAATTCCGCCACGATTTAAAACCATTCCGCCGATGAGCTGCACATCATAGTGGCGCATTCCCATGACACGCATTGAGGCTTCTCTGCAAACGGCAAAGGCTTCCGGCAAAATATCATCCACAGTGGCGCCGTCAGCGAGTCGTTTTTTAAATTCTGGTGTTTTAGCTTGAAGTTCAGCATCCGAAAGTTTTTTTAACTCTGGCTCAAGCGCATTGATTTGATCAACGGTCGGCTGAAGTTTTTTCATTTCACGTTCGTGCTTGGTTCCGAATATTTTTGTAAGTACTTTTGTAAACATAGGTAAGGAAAGGATAGAGCTCCTCCTCTCACTGGGCAAGTTGCGACTGGTCTATGTATTAGGATCGAAAGCTCTCTCTGAAACTAAGTCGGGGTGAGTGCCTTTCACCTGACGAACAGCTTCATACAGAACGATGGCTACCGCAGTTGCGACATTGAGCCCTCGCACAGGACCTAAGAGCGGAATTATCAGATTCTGCGACTCGTTGCGCCTTAAAAGGCTATCTGGAAGACCCTTGGTTTCCTTACCAAAAACAAACCAATCTCCCGGTTGATACTGAACATCATAGTAAGATCGTTTGGCTTTGGCAGAAAAATAGAAAACCCGGCTCGGATCTGCAATCTTCTTATCCCAAT
>JBFWYS010000246.1:0-5807 GCA_050186175.1 Pseudobdellovibrionaceae bacterium | reverse complement strand
CTAACATCATGGTCAGGTAACTCTGGTCTAAAATATTCTGCATGCGATTTTTGTTTTTGGTCATGTCTTGGTAGGCACTGTAGATCGCGTAATAAAATTCTGTTTTAGCAACGATTGAGTCTAGTTGAGATCTATCTTCGGCTCCTTTGATCATGGAAATAACGTCTATCATTCCTGGTTGCCTCAAAGTGAACTTAAGAAAAGGTTCAATGCTTTCAAAGAGCGGATCGTCAGTGTCGCCGGAAAGGCTTTTGTCAAAACGATCTGCGAACTCTTGAGAATTCATTTTCCCCATCTGTTTATTTTGAATTCTTGATAGAGATCTGCAGGTGGTACTGAGTGGAGAATTTGAATCCGATAACTTTTCAAATTGCTCCCAGTTTTTGCTTTTTATCTCCGAGTCAGCGGATGAATGAGTGGGAGCGGAAGCTGAAGTTACATCATTGCCCGTTGAGTCTGGAGCTTCTTCGTTTTGTTGGGTTGCAACTGCGTTCACAAGTTTGGCTTTAGCCTGAGGAGAAGAAAACTGTGCAAAAGTTTTTTTCTTAATTTGATGAGGAGAGGGGAGTGCGAGGAAGAAGAGAAGACAGAGAGCCACAAAACCACCGACAAGGAGGACCGACGTCCATACAAGAATTTTCCAGAATTTTCGTGACATACTTCCCCCGCTCATAACTCTGGCATTCTCAGAGTTGGAGTGTCAAGAGAGCATCGGAATCACGTTAGGAATTCGAATAAGCGATCGTTTTTGAAACGGATTTTTGGAGAGGCCGCGTATTTATCACTTTCATCTCTCTGCCCCAATGCGCACAAGACGACAGATCGAAGGCCGCGACTTTGAAGATTTAAGATTCGATCGTAGTCCGGTTTTGAGAATCCACCTAAAGGACAACTGTCAATTTTATGTGAGGCCGCCGCTGCTAGTAAAACTCCGAGTGCAATGTGAACCTGTTCCGCCATCCAATGTTGATTTTGCTCAAGGGTCTTGGCTGCTAAGAAACTTTTAATAGATTGTTCGTAGAGCCGAAAGTGTTGGCTTTTGTTGGTCAGAGACTCGTAGTGAGTTAGAAAATCTTCGACATCGCCGTTTTTTTACCGGACTACGCGGGCGCTGAGTCTCACAGAGCAGGGGAAGGCCTTGTTCTCTTACAGTCAAAAAATTATGGGGCTTTCGATGGAGGCCGAACGCGCCGTCGGTGAACTTACAAAAGGGCGGAGTGGGAATATACGAATCTCGACTCCAGGCGGTTTGGGCCCGAGTTTTTTTTCTTCTTTTCTTCCGGAGGTTTCAAAAAAATTACCCGAGGTTCAATTTCATTCGGATGTTTCAAATGAAGTTCGTGATTTGGCTACTCATCAAATCGATTTTGCCCTTCGTGCCACAAAGGATCACCACCAAGACACGATCGCCCGCTATCTTGGTCATGTTCGCGATGTGATTTGTGTGACACCCCAACTTATGAAAAAGTTGAATCTAGGTGAAGATCCAAAAAGCTTATCGAAAGCTGGAAGTATTCTTTATGAAAATGGAACCTCATGGAATCGATGGACGCTGATCTTAGGTAAACAGGAAGTCCAGGTGGAAGTCCAGGGAAAGCATGTGACGAATACCTATCAGGCGGCCATGGCTCTCTGTCTTAAAGGTTTAGGCATAGCTAGATTTCCCTACTATGTGGCGGCCGAGGAAATTTTGCGTGGCAATCTGGTTCAGCTTTTTCCGAAGTATCAGATAACCACGCATCCGCTTTATCTCGCCTACTTAAAAAATGAGTATCCTTCGCACAAGCATAAAATAGTGAAAGCCGAAATTATAAATTGGTTCAAAGGCCGTCCCGAATATTTTGTTTGAGTCTCGCATGAATATTATCCAACCGATTTCCTTACGGAACCTTCGCGAAATAAGAGTTCAGTGGCACTGTCCGCAAACGATAAGCAGATTAAGGGGATGTTGAAGGTTGGGACTCAATTGGGCCACCTCGGATATTCGATTCATAGTAATTTATTTTATAATAAAGGGGGCGTGAAGTGGGATCATTGATCCAACTTAGGATTCGTATAGGATCAAATATAATTTTGAAGCTGTCTTTGCATTCGAAAGGCAGTTTTTTCTTTCCTAACAGAAAACTGAGAGTGCTGTAAGAATAGTCTTCGGCCTTAAAAACTAGACCGGCATCCACGGGATTTCGATAAATATACTTGAGTGTACTTTGTAGCGAAACGGGGCTTGTTATGGGAAAAGCAGCAGGAGAAGATTCAAAAATCGAGTTGCCAAAAAATGAGTGATTCAAATACTCGACCCTCACGCGCTCATGGAACTCTTCAAATATTTCTTCGGTACAAGGGGGTTCATAACTACAGATCCAATGATAGTGATTGCTCATTAATACGACGGCGTGAGTGTTTAGAGACTTGCTTTTTTGCAGTTGGGCAATGACTCCACAGAATATGTTCCAGGAGTGAGGTTGGCCACCAGGCCATGACTTATTGCAACTAACTCCAACAACATGAAAGGTAAATGGCGGAATTTTTCTACTCATATGAGGCCCCTTTTTTGAGGGACTCATGCAAAGTGGTGAGCATCGGGGAAATTCAGTAGATGAGGTCGGGGTCTTGAATGCCGTACGGAATTCGTTAGGTTCAGGTCGACGCATGCATCAATCGCCATTCAATTTTTTCGCTGATCCTCGTCAGTTTTTCATAGCGAGAGCGATTAAAGCTCGGACTTTGCTTCGCTTTATCGCAAAGATAAAGAGTGCAGGTTTCCCGCAAGTGAGGTGGTACAACGCAACCATTGCATCCGATGAAGCGCAGTTTATGGTTGCCGCGCTCCAATCGAACTCCTCGTTCAATATTTATTTTTTCTACGTGTTCACAGATGCTGTCCTTGCATGCGCAGCCAGACTGCTCGCAGTCATTGCATTGAGAAGCCGTAAAACGATAAATTTCGTCGAAGATCTGTTTTTTGCGTTTAAGTAATATTTGAGACATGCTTAGAGCTTTTGCTCCCAGAGCGCGATAAGGTTGCCTTCCGGGTCCAAGATCTCAGCGAATTTCCCCAGTTCATGTGAATAAGGATCTTTTAAAATCGTGACGCCGGCTTTACGAAGATTTGCGACTAGCCCTTCTAAGTCATTCACTCGATAATTAATAATGAAA
Organism: Pseudobdellovibrionaceae bacterium; assembly: GCA_050186175.1. Classification (GTDB taxonomy): domain Bacteria; phylum Bdellovibrionota; class Bdellovibrionia; order Bdellovibrionales; family Bdellovibrionaceae; genus JBFWYS01. Next base: position 2,651 of record JBFWYS010000246.1, on the reverse strand, counting down.
TTTGAGTCGGAAGGCTTAAACATTTCTGAATCTTTGTCTTCTATCTGCCATGCCGTTGCACCATTTTCTTTAGCTGGATCTTCGGACCATTTGAAGGCAGCACCACCCCAGACTTCGATTTTAACTCCGAGATTTTTTTGGTACCAAGCTGTTAAGGCTTTAGCATCGCCTTTCGATTTAAAAAAGACGCCCCCAATTCCTGTTACCTGTGGCATTGTTGCCTCCTTTGCAAATGTGCTTTGTGAATATAGAGTCATCCATAGAAGCGCAGGCATTATTAATTTCATATTAACTCCTCATTTTCTCCAGTTTCTTAACTGGCACGCAGAGGTCCAATTCAAAATGGGACCAATTTGTTGAATTCTCTTTGTTCAAAAAAACCTCGAGTGCAGGTGCATGCTCGGGCTCGTAATCACTATTGATAAGCCATCCTCTAAAAAGATAATCCCAAGCAGTTGCGACCATGCGAATATCGCCAGAAACTTTTGTGGTTGCGTATTGCATGGCCGGCATTATCAGTTTCGAGATTTCTTTTGAGCATTTGAACGGAAGTGCGGATGAAAAACAGACCTCATATTGGTAAAGATGTTTGGGGGTTACGTGTGGATCATCCACTGACATTCCAAAAAGTGTTCCTTGTGAAAAAATATTTTGAGCCTTGGCCCATTCAACAATTGTCTTGAATGCGTTCAAGACGCGGTCGCCTTCGAAGGAGTTCGACACTCGAATATAGGCGACTTGCCTTTCGGGAACGTCAATCAGTCGCACTGGAAAAGTTGTTTTTTTCTCATCTTTGCTCATAGGAATAACGTATTCCTGTTGCTGAAACAATTCTTTGCAAATCTTGCTTTTTTTGATTTCGCCGCTTTTTCTAAACTGACTGGGCGAAGAGCCGTACCCTGATCTGAAGGCACGTGAAAATGTCGCAGATGATGAGAAGCCGCAATCTAGTGCAATGTCCGTTAGGCTTTGTTCGGAGTAGCGAAGAAGACGAGCCGCTTTTTCAAACCGAAGCCTGTTTGTAAAACTACCCAGGGTTTCGCCCGAGATAGCTCCAAAGATGCGGTGAAAGTGAAACTCCGAAAAACAAGCGACTTTGGCCAATTCTTCTAGCTTTGTGGGGCGATCTAAGTTCTCACGGAGATAGTCGATGACTCGATCAATTCTTTGAACGTATTCGGCGTTCGCCGGAACCTTTGTATTACGCTGGATTTCTAATGACATAATGTTGCTGGAATACCTTTTATGTATTCCGGGAGTCAACTGTCCATGATATTTGGCTCGGTGATTTTTGCCTAATGCAAAAATGGCAAGTGTAAAGGGAATCACACTTGTGATTTCTTTTCAAATCGACGGGGGAGAGTATGAAGGTAGATGTGAGGTCTTAACAGTGCGTCACTACAATTGCCATATTCATGCTATAATGTTGCCGGCATCTACTTCAGAGCAAACTTAGAATTCCCTACGTGAACTCTCCTGATTTGTGCCGGAGGCGCAAGTGGATAAATCAGAGAGTCTAACGTTTCAAATAGAACGTAAAAATACAGATAAAAGTTTAGAATTAGAACGTGAAAGAACGAGTCGCTCAATTGCTCAAGCTAGAAATAAAGTTGAGTTGCAGACTAATAAAAGCATTCGGGAAGACCGCAGTGATACAGACCAAAATATTGCAAATGCTCGAGAGACTGCGGACACTCTCCGCTACGACCAAACAAAGGATACGAAAGACGAAAAACGTCGAACCGAAGAAGCGTGGACTCTTGCTGATGCTGCCGTTCAACTGGAACGTTCTCGGATTGACGATGCTATGATTCGTGAACGCCAAGTTATGAGTTCTCTCGAAGCCTCTCTTATTTATCAAGAGCGTCAGCAAACTGATAAGAGTATTGCCGAAGAAAGAACAATCACAGACAACCTTGTTTTATCTAATTCTGCGAAACTTTCGAAAGAAAAGGTCGAGCACACAAAAACAAAAGCATCACTCACCACAAGAGACGAGTTCTTGGCCATTGTCAGTCATGATTTGCGAAATCCAATCGGTGCCATTTCTTCTTGCATGGAACTGCTTCTCGAAGACTCTGTCGATAGAAAAATTGATAAAGAGACACGGAACTGGCTTGAACTCGCAAAACGTAATGCAGACTTATCTTTGCGTTTAATTAGCGATGTTCTCGATATGGAGAGAATTGCTGAGGGGAAACTGGAGTTGACGATCGCACCAGGTGATATTGTGAAGCTTATTAAAGAAGTGATGGAGAGTTTTACTTATGCGGCCGCTACAAAAAATGTTCTTCTGCGCTCAGCTCCAATTGCAATAACGGGGCAACTCTATTTTGATCAGGATCGATTGGCCCAGGTGTTATCAAATCTCTTAGGAAATGCTCTTAAGTATACGCCCGAAGGCGGAAAAATTGTTCTATATGTAGATGATAGTGCAGATGAAGATCTTACGATTTCTATTTGCGACACGGGAATCGGAATTCCTGAGGAGGAGAAGGCGCAAATTTTCAAAAAATTTGCGCAGCTTGGTTCCAAAGATCGAAATGGATTAGGACTCGGTTTGTATATTTCAAAAATGCTCGTAGAAGCCCATGGCGGCAAATTATGGGTGGAATCTCAATTGGGAATAGGAAGCATCAGATCGGAAGAGC
>JBFWYS010000245.1:0-5871 GCA_050186175.1 Pseudobdellovibrionaceae bacterium | reverse complement strand
TGAAAAAGGCGATTGACCTTGTGGGTCTTGAGGGGTTCGAAGAAGCCTATCCCCGCGAAATTTCTGGAGGCATGAAACAGCGTGTGGGTGTGGCACGAGCGCTTGCCATGGAGCGAGCCGTTTTGTTTTTGGACGAGCCCTTTTCTTCGCTCGATGTTTTAACGGCCGACACTCTCCGTGACGAGATTCTAAAAATCTTCCACGATAAGAGTACTCGTATTCAATCTACGGTGATCGTCACTCATAATATTCAAGAGGCGATCTTGATGGCCGATCGCATTTTAATTCTAAGCTCGAATCCGGGGTATGTGCGTGCTGAGATTAAAAATACAGTTCCATTTCCGCGTGAGCCAAACTCCTTGGCGTTTCGGCAAATGGCCTCGCAGATTCATAGACTCATCACTGAGGCCTATATTCCTGACGTTTCGAAGACAGAAAAAAGCACGCGTCAAAAGGGCGAACGAATCGAAGTTCTGCCAGAGGTACAAATTCTCGATGTGATTGGTCTCGTTGAAGTTGTGAGTGAAGACGGGGGATCACAAGATCTCTTCGAACTCGCAGCCCAGATCGGAAAAGATTTTGGCCAGACTTTATACCTCGTTAAGTCCGCTGAGCTTTTGCAATTGGTCGACACTCCAAAACAGCAGGTCGTAATGACTGCTTGGGGGGATTCATTTGTGATGGCAGACGTAAATCAGCGAAAGAAAATGATCAATCAATCTTTTTCTCAACTTCTGATCGTTAAAAAAGTGACAGAGCTATTGAGAGAAAGTCAGAGTGTACGTCTTCCGGTCGAGGTGATCACAGAAAAAGTTCACGAGCTTCTTCCGAATGAAAATGCAGAGAGTATCGTACAAACACTCATCGCATGGGGCCGATTCGCTGAGTACTTCGGATATAACGACGATACCGGGGAAATTTATCTGGATGTGGGGCAGGAGACGCAGTAGTTCGCGAAAGGTGTGGATCGCAACGCTCTTCTTAGAAAATTTTCTTTGTTGTGGGCGTCGTTTCTGTAAAAGTTGGAATCCGATCTGACGATTTTGAAATCGAGTTTTAACTTGATCTGACAGCGAGCCCCATCGCAGCGCAAAGCACAAAGTCGTCATCTTCCTGTACGGACAGTAGGCAAAAACCATTTGTTTTGTTTACATCGATCTGTAGTTTACTTAAGGTTGATAGCGGGAATTTTATGGGAGGTTGCATGAGTATGTTTTTATCTTTAGTAGCAATAGTTACAATTTTTTTTAATTCTACAGCCAGCCACGCAATAGCTTCCGATTACTTCAACTATTTTTCGGATTCTTATTCAGTGACGAAGCGAGTTTGTTCTCCAAAGGATCAAATCTGCTCTCAAGTCGATACGATCATGATCGTAAAAAACGCGAATGACGTGTCCTATTTGAGAGAATTGGGCCAGGGGAAACTCTTGGAAGAGACAGCCTTAACTTCGTACGGAGATTCAACCCAAAAAGGCAGTTTTGCAGTACTTTATGGAAGTCCGGATCTAGCAGCATGGCATGAAGAAATTAAGAACAGTCAAAATCAAACTGTTCAAGAGAACGCAGTTGGAATAAAGCAAACCGTTAACCCAAATGAAGAAGGCCCGACCTTTCTATATTCGCTCGGAAAAAGTCGCAAAGATTATCAGAATGACCCTACTAAAATCCAAAATAGAAAGTACGAACTAACGAGAAATGGCGAACCCTGAACAATGACACTGGTCACGCGACTGCTTATCTGGTCGGAAAGACACTAACTTTTATTTTCTCGAATGTCCGACCAAATCGAAACTTACACCTCATGACAGGATGTCTTTCGTCGTGTCTGAGCCAATCGGTACTGAACTGGAGTAACCGTTTCTCCTCACTCATTCTGACGAGCGCAAGGAATGAATCATCTTGTGATGACCAGAACAAAGCAGAGTGAGATTTTCTAACTCATCTCCTCCGCCTTGGGACGCTTGAATAATATGATGAACGTCTAAGTGTCTTCTTTGAGAACAACGTTTGCCGCTTGAATCTGTGTGAGCACACCGTGAGTTGTATTTCAATTGAACCGAGTGCTTAAGCGAAGTCTTCAAAGGCTTTCTAATTTTTGACGCGCGCATTTTGGCAACAATGCTTGGGCCTTGTAAATTATGTGACACAGTAGAGTTTCCTTCAGCCTCTGTTGAAGGCTTCTTCACATTCGCCTCTCCATCGCCATTGCTCATAGTCTTGAAGTTAACATTTTCAACTCTGCCTCGATGGCCAATGACATTGGATTTGGGCGCCGTAAAATCATTGATAGTTTTGGCTCGTACACTTTCTTTTTGTATGTCTACGGCTTTAGTTTTGTCTTTGAGAGCATTTGCGATTTCAAATTGAGCGTCTTCTCTTCTTCTCGTAGAAGCCTTAGTCTTAGAGTTTCCTTCCTCTTGAAGCTTACCCCGCATTTTTTGTCTTTTTGCCCGTTTAATCGGATCATACTTTTCCAGATAAAGATCTACCATTAGATTTAGTGATTCTTCAAGGCTTACGGCCCTCTTTTTCTTTGAACTCTCTAGATCCTGAATGCGCCTGAGCTTCAACATTAATTCTTCTGAAACCCCAACCTGAAGTTGTACACGAACCGCGTCTTTGCCAGAGGACACACTCTTTTCATTTGCCTCTAATTTTATAAGCTTGATCTGTTCCTTTGGAGCATTTGAGTATACGAGTTTTTCCCTGACCGCTTCCGTAGGTTTTGCAATTGCAATTTGTTTCTCGAGCTGATGCTTTGTTGAGGTTTTTGCCAAAGAAATCCATTCTAATTTGTTTTCCTTGGTAATTACCGAAGTCATGCGTTTTGCTTTAGACACAGTGATCGAGCCATTTCTGATCTCTTCTTTTAGTTCTGGCACTTCTCGCGTCTTCCTTGCCACGCCTATAAATATGTAGGCGACTTCATTTGAGAGTTTTAGAACTTCTGTGGCATAAGAAAACAGAGAATTACATTTGTGCTGATAATAAATTCTGTAACGATCGACTTGTTCTAAGATTTCAATAAGTTCAATTTCGGAGCGTTTGTAGGATTTTGCTACTTCCATTGCTCGATCGTGAATTTGTCTGTCTCTGTTATTGGTCATTCTCTTATCTCCTTTTTGTTGGCGAGATTGGGAATCTTGTATCACATGTTTTTTGAAGCCAAATTTAGCATTAGTTAGAATACATTTTTAGCTCCGGTTTATTTTCTCTAATCGCCTCACCATTGAGTTAAAAAGCGAATTTTACTTTTATGCAGAAAAACTTTGAGATCGTTAATTACAACTGAGATTAGAGATTCAATAAGTACGTCAATCTTTTTCGAAATTTTGTCCTGTTTCTGTGATTGACATCTTTTTTGAAAATTCGAAATTTTTGTCGACATCTTTTTTGTAATCTGTCAGTCATCTGGAGGTGACGTATGGGGCGCATCGATTCTGCGTACAAACTTCCTCCAGAATTGAAAATTGAGGATCTTCTTCCAACTGACTGACCGATTATAAAAATTCTTCGGTGGCTTCTTTGTCATTACAAAAAATTATTCTCAGTAGACTCAATGAAATTTCAGAATCAAAGGTTTATTAAATCAAGCTACGACTATGCCAAAAAATTAAGGTTAAGACAGTTCATCAATGCTTGCTGGGGGACCGTTCGCCTCCAGGCCTCGAGATGCGGGCGCACATCACGTGCGATCCGCTCTGTTAAAAGATCAGTGATGATTTAAAAAAATAACTTGTGAAAAACCGAACCTAAATCAAGGACGGAACGGCACGATGGTCAATGCCGTTCGGTTAAGAAGCTCTTTGTCGGAGTCGATTTAAGACTTCTCTCCTTAACTGCATAAAAAAGCCGGAAACTTTGAAACACTGGGCCCAATGTTCCCAGGAGTATGAGGGATGGTCCTCTGACAGGACGTCTTTTGTCGTGTCTGAACCGAACGGCATTGACCACAATGGCAGGGAGCTGCACCCTTCTCATGGAAGGATCGACGATGCGCCCAACAAAGAAAGCTTTCTAAATTACTTCCCCGCACTTCGATAACACTCATTCTTCTCATAAGGCATCGTAGTCATAAAATTTTCGTTGTTAATGTAAAGTGAGAGGTGAATGCTCGTTGTTTCTCGAACTCCAGCGATTGTACTCTCCGTCGCTTGACTTGAGTAAATCGTGAACGGATCTACTTCCATTCCGCCTAAAGTGACTTTCTCCGCGCCGCCAAAACACTCAAAACGATGACCCTCGTGGAACTTGCATTTATTCAAAGGCCATGAAAATTTCCATTCCTTGCCGAGCATGGGGAGAATTTTTGCGGCTCGCAGTACTTTCGGCACATCGTGCGGAGTCATGGTGCCGGTGTAAGCAGGCATGTAGTCGGTGCCGTTGTGATGGTAAACAAAAACCTCAAGGCGATCGCCTTTGATCACAGCAAGGTGAGAAGTCGTTGGATATTCCGTGACACAAGAAATGCTAAATGGTTCGGCTGCAAATCCAAAAGTGCTCATTAGAAGCGCAATCAAAAGTTGTGACATAAAATCTCCTCCTATAACTTCATCCTAGAAAAAAAGACGGAGCAAGAGCTCCACTTATTTCTATTCTTTAACTAGGCAGATGCCCAGTGGAGATATGTCCAAAGACTAGCGGACTTTGAGAGAGGCGCAGCTACCTCTCTCGTCATGTTTAATTATTTTTGCAAAGATTCTTCTAAATTCTTCATGCAACCGACCCAACCATATTCATGTTCGGCCACCTGAGCCTGATTTGGAAGAAGATCGTGTTTCAGACTGACTTCGGTTTTATTTCCGAGGTCCTTGAAATCCACAGTAACAAGAGTGTCTTTGACATCATTCGTGGTCCAAGTGAAGACAAGTTTTTTATTTTTGATGACTTCTTTGTATTCTCCTTCGACAGTCCATTTCTCCTGGTTGTCAGAAAGCATTGTAAAGGAATACTTGCCTCCAGGTCGCGGGTCGACTGAAGCCGATCCGACTTTCCAATTAGCACTCGGAGAAAACCATTTTTTTAAAAGTTCTGGATTTGTCCAAGCTTCGAAGATGATTTGAGTCGGGAAGTTGTAGGTTTTTGATAAATCTAAAAACATGATGTTCTCCTCATTTATAAAGTAACTCTTTGAGATCGTACATCGACTCATCCCATCCCCAGTCGTAGGCTTTTGTCTCCGTACCCGAAGGGAATTCGTGCCTGAGATTGAGTTCGCAGTATTTTTCAAAAGGCTGAATTGTCAGAAAAACGGTTGAATTAACCTTTTGTGAGGTATTCCATGTCAAAACCACTTTACTCATCGGAGTGATTTCTAAAAACTCACCTGTCATCGACGTCGAATAGTCATTCCAATTCAAACTGATTTTTCCAGTTTTCTTAAATTCGAAGGACGCCGTCTTTTGATCGGCTCCAGTTAAAATGAAAAGCTGTCCCTCCGCAATTGCGTTCCATAATTTTTCCTGTGAGCAGTAGTATCTTCTCGTAATATTCACTTCTGGTATTTGCATTTTTAATCCTTTACTTATTTTCGTTTAAAAACAGATCCAGTGCATCCAGTTGATGGCTCCAAAACTTCTGATATTCCGCCACAACCTCAGTTATGTTTTTGAGCGGCTCTGGAGTCATTTGGCATCTGTGAACTCGTCCTTCTTTAGTTGTCTTGACCAATTTGGCCTCAACCAAAACACGAATGTGTTTTGAAACTGCAGCCAATGTCATTTCGTAGTCTTCTGAGAGTGCCTTGATCGATAAATCGCTCTGTGTGAGACGCGACAAGAGATCCCGCCTTGTGCTGTCAGAAAGCGCATGACAAATTTGATCTAGTTGTGCGTTTGTTTGATCTTTTCCCTGCTGGACTCCTTTAGGC
>JBFWYS010000244.1:0-5878 GCA_050186175.1 Pseudobdellovibrionaceae bacterium | reverse complement strand
GGTTAAAGGAATCGATGGGCTTCAATACGGAATGAGAGAACCCACAGGCTATGACCGAGTCTTGGTCGATGCACCTTGCTCCGGGGAACGACATTTAGCTGAGAATCCAAAAGAATTTTCGTATTGGTCAGAAAAGAGAACTAAAAGCCTCGCGCAAAAACAGTACAGCCTACTCACTTCTGCAATTTTAGCTGTCAAACCGCTCGGCAGAATTGTGTATTCGACTTGCTCTTTGTCCCCCTACGAAAACGACGAAGTGATCGCAAGGCTTCTAAAGAAAAAAGGTGATCAAGTTGCAGTGATTCAAACTTCTTCACCCAGTCCGTTTGCAGAACAAACTGAGTTTGGTTGGGTGCACCTTCCAGACAAGAGTGACTTTGGCCCACTTTACTATTCCGTTCTAAATCGAAAGTAAGCGCGCAAAAATTTAGACTAAAATTGAAAGGGATCTCGCCTTGACAGCCGAATGCCCCATTCCCATTCTAGTCTTTATGGAACATTCAAACTCTGACCACTTTAACGGTAAAGTTTTCTTCAATCCTTGGACCCGCAAAAAACAAACACTTGGTGATGTCTATAAAATGCTGACCACTCGAAAACTCAATGAGTGGCCAAAATGGGTGGAAAACAAAAAGTTTCCCTCTCTATCTACAGTTGCAGACTCAGGCGAAGTGGTCCTCACTTTTGTGAATCACGTCACTTTTCTCATTCAAGCAAGCGGCCTCAACATTCTTACGGATCCTCATTGGGGAATGCGCACAAGCCCCGTGAGTTGGGCGGGCCCCAAAAGACATCGAGATCCTGGGGTTAAGTTCTCTGATTTGCCAGAAATTGATTTGGTTTTAATCAGCCACAATCACTATGACCATATGGACCACGAAACTATTTTAAAGCTCGAAGAAACGTTTTCGCCTGTCTTTGTAACTTCACTTGGAAACAAAACTCTTCTTGAAAAATGGGGTTGCAAAAAAGTTTTCGAAATGGATTGGTGGGATCAAAAGCAGTTCCCTGATAAAGGCGACGGAACCATCATTCATTTTGTCCCTTCTCAGCATTTTTCAGCACGCGGTCCGTTTGACCGCAATCGAACTCTCTGGGGTGGATTCGTCATCGGAACTCAGGATAAAAAAATCTATTTCGCCGGAGACACGGGATACGGTCCACAATTTAAAATGATTCGCGAAAGACTTGGCAAAATGGATATTTCTCTTTTGCCAATCGGAGCCTACGAGCCGCAGTGGTTTATGTCCCTTGTGCATGTAAATCCAGAGGAGGCCGTACAAGCTCACATCGATCTGGAAAGCGAGCTCTCAATCGGCATGCATCACGGAACTTTTCAGCTCACTGAGGAGGCTATTGACGCTCCGATTATCGACCTGGATAAGGCTCGGAAAAAACTTTCTGTTGATCAGGCGAAGTTTTTTGTGTTGGATGAAGGAGATTGTTTTAAAGCTCGTTTTTAAACTAAGAGCCTTGTAATAAATCTATAAAAGTAGAATTTCATACGATTCTTCTGATACAATTTCAGCAATGAAAAAATTAAAGCGCTTTACAAGCAAAATGGAAGCCCATTTGGCCCACGAATATCTAAAATCAAATGGCATCCATTCGGAAGTCATCGGAACCCGAGAGTACACGTCTCACCTCTTAGGAACCGACAAAGGCTCTTTCGAACTTTTAGTGGCCGAAGAAACATGGGCAATGGCCTATGAAAGCCTCAAGAAGATCGAGCAAGGCAATGAAGAGCCGACCAAAGCTAGTTCACGCACCTATTTTAGAAAAGCCGTTATGTTTTCATTCGCGGCTGCATTTATGCTACCTGTTCTTTTTAACTTTGCAGCTCTGAGAAATTTACGATTATTTTTAGAAACTGAAAATCATTCTGTTAAAAAATGGGTTGGTGCAATAGCTGTGGTGCTTTTGCAGATTCCGACGGTTTTAGTTCTCTATTTTATTATCGATGCGATGAGGAAATATTGAGGTTCGCGATATCTTTTGGCTGCGAATTTTCTTTGTTGTTCGCGTAGTTGATCCGTCCATGAGGCTGTCCGCCCGCGAGGGTTCAATCCCGGCCTTCCTGGCCGGAATTCCTATTTTTGAAATACAAGTAGCGCGAAGAATGTCCTAAAAGTACTTGGCAAGAGCGGCCCGGATGGCCGCTCTTTAGAGGGTTCGGGACGCTAGTCCCGATTGCAGGACGCACGCACTATGCTTGAAAACTCAAACCGATCCAATCTCACCCGATCACCTTATAAATGTAATACCGATCCTTTGGAACTCCATCGGGCTCAGGCAATCTTTGTAGCTCAGGAACATTCATTTCAATGTTCGCCACTACAAAACCACCGACTTGTGTCAGATTCGCAATCGCAGGTCCCAAAAATTTTGAGAGCTCAACAAGCGCCTCACGATCTCCTGTTCCTAAATCCGTATGAGTCAACGCCGCTTGTTTTTTAAATTTTGCCAAAGCCCTCGGATAAGTTTCTCCTATATCGCCTAAAAACAATCGATCTTCAGGTGGAATGCAATCAGGGTGAGCCGCAATTTTTCTTTCGAAAACATAGATATCGCGACCCGGTAAATGCTCTCGCAGATGATCGTAAGTTCTTCCATTACCCAGGCCCAATTCAAAAATTGGTCCTTTCATATTTTTAATCTGTGGAATCACAAAATTTAAACAGTCTCTTTGGGCCATGGTTCGGCGAATGAAACTATCAAGACGGCTCATATACACTCTCTTCCTTTTAACTATTCTTGCTTTGGATTTCCTCAAACAACATTTTGTAAGAGGCATCTTCAGCATATAACTTTGCGTGTGACATCAGTTTTGGTCCCTGTTTAGAAAAATACAAAACCTGGTCTGCAAGTTTTACTTCTTCCAAACGATGGGTCGTCCACATAACTAAGCCCGCGTTCTTAGAGAGCCCTTGTAAGGAACTTACAACCTTTTGTGCACTGATAGGATCCAATCCGGACGTCGGTTCGTCAAAAACAAAAATCTGCGACTGGTTCTCTCGTAAAAAACCACGTGCCAAACTCAACCTTTTAGCTTGCCCCCCCGAAATCTGTACTCCCGCTTCACCGATTTCGGTCTCGAGGCCCTGAGCCATTGTTTTTACAAATACATCTGAATTCGTTCTTTCGAGAGCGCTCCAAACTTTTTTGTCATCCGTATTCTTCGACAAAGCCATCAACACATTATCACGGACTGAAGCCGCAAAGAATAACGGATCTTGCCCCACAACGCAGATAAAAGCACGCAAATCATAAATATCGAAATCTTTGAGATTGGATCCCGCCAATGTGATTTTTCCCGACGTTGGATCTTGCAACCGATTTAACAATTTTAAGAAAGAAGTTTTTCCCACTCCAGAAGGCCCTACGATAGCTAAAAACTGACCTGGAGAAAAATTTAAAGAGAGATTGTCAAAAATAGGATCACTCCCCGCATAGGCAAAGCTTACGTTTTCAAATTGCAAAATTCCCCTTGATCGCTCCAAGGGTAAACGGCCTGACTCCTCGGGATACCCTTGAAGTTCCTGATGCAGGCCTTCGACTCTTTCAATACTGACAAGAGCTTTTGACAATCGAGAAATCAAAGTCGAAATATCATTGATCGGACGATTCAACGCTTCGAGATAACTGACAAATAAAAATAAAGTACCTATAGTAACATGGCCAGATAGAACCGCCATCCCTCCAAACAAAACAAACAAGGCTCTCACAATATTCCGTGCACCTGTAAGTGATGAATTAAAATAGGCATAAGCTCTTCTTGAATTACGAAACGCCTGAGCCACTTCATTTTGCCGTTTGCTGATCTGGCCAAACGCTTCTTTTTCACCCGTCAGTGACTTAATCAATGACATTGCACTTAGAGCCTGGTGCATATCCTGATCCATAATGACCGTCTTAGAACGCATGATTTTTTCTTGCGCTCTGATTTTTTTTGAAAGCCATGTCGCCAGGAAATAGAGGGTTGGCAAAACAATAAGAACAAAAATCGCGAACTGCCAATTGACCCACAAAATAGCACCGACAATAAGAAGAACCGTTGGCGCGGCTCTCACCAAAGAAATCATTCCCGAAGCGATCGGAATTTCTAGGTTTGCAACATCTCCGGAAAGACGTCCCATTAAATCAATTTTTCTCTTCGAATCAATATAAGATTGTTTGCGGGTTAAAAGCTTTTGGAACAAATCGCCGCGAACTCTGGTGGTGAGCCCCGCAATCGCCTTAGAAGTGTAAATCTCCTCGAGAAAATCTAAAATCGCTGTTGCTCCTGTCAGTAGCAACATCAGAAAAGTCATCCAAACTAGAAGTGGTATCGGTGCTCCTTCAAATCCTCCGCCCACTAGGAGATCTATCGGTTGACCCGTCTCGGCCTGCCCCGGAACCAAGAGTTTATCTAAAACGAAACGAATAGGAAGTGGCATTAGCAAAGCGAGAACGGCCTGCGAAAATAAGACAACCCCCATCCGAACCAGCTGACCTTTTTCAGCTTTGAGGTTCGCGGCTACATAAGGATTTTTTCTGAACACTGAAAACAAATTCAAGATTCTGATTCCTTTACTTTCGCATCTCATAAGCAACATTCAATTGCTTCACACTGAGTTCGCCTTTGTCATTAATCTGCAGCCACTGCAAAGTTTGATAGTCCACTTTTTGAGGCGACGGTTCCCACATTTCCCATTTTAAAGCGAGTCCCATCATCGCCATAATAATCCCTTTATGGCAGACAGCCAAGGTAGGTTTACCAAGACTAGCTCGCTCGAGAAGCCAAGGAGCGATTCGCTTTTGCAAATCATAAATACTTTCACCACCGTGAGGTTTAAACTGTGTCCCACCCCACCCTTCTTTAAGATCTCCATAATCGATTTGCATGCGAATATCTTCGATCGCTCGCCCTTCCCAGGATCCAAAATCCGCCTCCATCAAACGAGGCTCTAAGGAATAAGGCTTGAGACCTAAAATATCTGCTGTTTCAGTTGCACGAGACAAAGGACTTGAGACTTTTTCAAAATATAAAAAATGATCTGGAGTCTTACGAGCTCGCAAAAAGTTACGACCGTTGTCACTGAGCGGAATGTCAGCCTTACCTTGGTATTTTCTCTGTTCGTTCCAAAGAGTCGAAGCGTGGCGAAGAACCACGAGATCAATCAGCTTCGACATTACTCATCCCAATGTTTAGGTTGCAAGAGCCACAGTAAATGGCCTGCATTGGCTCGTACCTCAGCAAAAGACTCAAACTCGATAGCCCCAGAGCCACCTTTTTTTAGTTCAATAAAAGCTTCCTCAGAACCACTCAAAAACCAACTCATCAAGTGACTTAAGTGCGGTTCATGTCCCACAGCCATAATTTTTTTGCAGTCCTTTGCATGAGACTTTAACCACTTTGCAAAAGCCGCTGGAGGACTCTGAGGTGTTAGTTCAGGAGCTTCGACCACAGGGATATCCACAAAGATCTGCGATAAAATTTCTGCAGTTTGTTTTGCGCGTGTAAAAGGACTGGTGATAATCAATTCAACGTCCTTAATTTTTTCACGCATCTCCATAGCGATCTTTTGCATTTTTTTACGACCTTTTAGCGTTAAGGGTCGCAATCGGTCGTCTAAACTTTTTTTCTTAAAGTCTTCTCTATCTTCGGCAATGGCGTGGCGAACAATAATTAGCTGCATTTCTCTTAAGACTGCCCTTCATTCGAGGAATCATCAACCGTTACAGTGCGACTTTTCGTCAACTGCATCAATTGCTCATGAGTCCCTAAAGCCCCTTCAGCATTTCGCTGCTTGTAAGTCCCATCCGCTTGCATATCCCACGCTTGTCTCTGATCTTTCAACATAATTTGCAGAATTTCCCATAATTTCTCTTTCGAGAC
>JBFWYS010000243.1:0-5882 GCA_050186175.1 Pseudobdellovibrionaceae bacterium | reverse complement strand
AGGGATTCTAGATTAGTTAAATCTCATTTTTCTCTGTGAGGGGGAGTAAATTTTATGGCAGGCGTCAATAAAGTCATTATCGTAGGTCGATTGGGTCAAGACCCAGAACTTAAAACAATTCCAAGTGGCCAGCAAGTGGCTCGTTTGAATGTTGCGACTAGTGAATCTTTCACTGGTAAGGACGGCAGCAAACAAGAGCGTACAGAGTGGCATCGAATCACAGCTTGGGGCAAACTTGCTGACCTTTGCGGTCGCTTTCTGACGAAGGGAAGACAGGTTTATATCGAGGGGAAGCTACAAACTCGCTCTTGGGAAGACCAACAAGGTCAAAAAAAATACGCAACCGAAATCGTTGCGAGCACGGTTCAGTTCCTTGGATCAAACAGCGAAAGACAGGCAACACCATCTCACGCAGCAGATGACAATAACTTTGCTGATTTCGGTAATGAGCCTTCTTTTGACACTTCCGACGAAATTCCGTTCTAAAATCTTTTTTTAAATGATCTATAAGGGGAAATCAGCTTTGATTCCCCCTTTTTTTTGCCCCTATGTGAGTTTCCTCTAAAAGCCTCACTAAAATCGGTATGAGGTCCTGAAAAAGACTGATTTTTTTTAGAACTCTGCGTTTTCTTTGGTAAGCTTTTAGTGATGAAGACTTTGTTCCAGCTTTCATTCTTAATCTTCGGTCTCGTTTCGACCTCAGCTTGTTCTGTTTATCAGAACTCAGACCGTAAATATTACGAGGATCATGCGCTCGAAGTTCGCAACGAAAACGCCCGTAACCTTGGATTTGATTGCTCAGAAAAAGCTTATCTCGGCCCTCAAGAACTCTCCTTAGATGAAACATTAAATGAATCAACATCCTCGTTGATCGGAATTCGTTATCAGGCTCTGGGACCTGCTCTCTACTGGATGACAATGGACGATTCGCAAACGCCATTTTCAGTCTGCTCACAAGAAGTTGAATCAAGAGAGCAAGCAATTCGCCTTTTTGAAAAAATTCAAAACATCACGAAAAAAACTTTGTAAAGAATGAGGCTGTGATTGGGGACTAAAAATCTGAGATTCAATAAAGATAAGCACTTCTCAAGTTGGTTCATCCGCGGTTTCTTTTTTATTGTTTTTGTTTTGAGTTCGCTGCTGCTCTACATGCCCTCTTCATACGCGCAAACAATCTTAGTCTCAAAAGGGAAAAAAGTTTTAATTTCCAACGAAAGTCATTTTCTCGAAGCCAACAAAATTTATTACGTTGTTACGGACTCTGTAAAAAAAGTTGGAAAAGTTAGAATCGATTCTTTTAAAGGCCAGAACGCCATAGGTACGATCACGGCGGGAAAAGCTCCAAAAGGCCTTTCAATTCTAACCTCAGGTGCAACAGATAGCTCTAGCGGAAGCAGCAGCCGCTCTTCTCGACGCTCTTCTAGCACTTTTCGTGTTGGTGCCTTAGCCGGAATGGTTCAGTCCACGATGGTTGTAAAAACAGCCACCACAAATGTGAATCTTAAAGGATCCGATATGGCCTTTAAGGGATTTCTGGATATCCCATTCGGTGAATCTTTTGATGCTCGCTTGGCGCTGATCTTCTACTCAGTCAACGCAAAAGGATCAGGGACCTGCGATCTTCAAGCCTGTTATGCAAAATTTAGTTATGTCGGTGGCGACGCCACTATCAAATGGGCTTTTTTGAAAAGTGATTTTCGAATGTGGTTAGGGTTTAATGGTTCTGTGATTTCCGCCGGGAGCAAATCAAGTACAGCGATCGATACATCGGCCGTTTCTATTACAGGTTATTACGGGCCAGCTTTGGGAGCCGATATTAAAATTAGTCCGTCTCTAAGTATTCCAATTCAACTTGAATACTCGATGTTTCCGGCTTCAGGCGAGGTTACCGCTTCGCAGATAGCCTTCTTTACCGGACTTGGGTTTTTATATTAACTCGTCGTAATTCGCGAGACGCCGATTACTCCCTTGATCTTTTGCAAATCTAACATGATCCCAGAAAGTTGAGTGGTGTCTTTAACGCTCACATCGAATGTCGAGATCGCTTTTTTATCTTTTGTTGTATGAATTTGCGCATTTTGAATATTGGCGCCATGAACAGCAAACGCCTCACTCATCGCCTTCAAAAGGCCCGGCATATCTTGACTCACGACACGTACTTTAACCGTGCGATCCTCAGCGACCGCCGCTGTTTTGTTCCACTCCACATCCACCTTACGAAGCTGATCGAACTCAAAAGCTTTTTGGCAATCGGCTCGGTGAATCGTAATTCCTCTTCCACGAGTGATAAAGCCACAAATCGGGTCTCCGGGAATTGGATGGCAACATTTTGCAAAATGCACGAGGACGTCACCCATTCCGTCCACGCTAACAAGAGAGTTGTTTTTTCGTCCCTTAATTTGAGCGGCTTTAAAAACCCTCTCCATAAAAGAGGATTCTTCCGTTTTCTTTTCTTCAGCGGGCCCACGCAAAAGTTCTGGAGCTAATTTTTCGACAATATGCTTTGTCTCAAATTTTCCGTAACCAACCTTAACATAAAGTTCATCCAAGTCTGCTGCCGCCCAATCACGCAAAGCTTTTTCAAATTCTTCGCCTTTAAAATATCTAACAGGAGCCGCGCCAAATTTTCGAAACTCCTTTTCAACCAACTCTTTTCCAAGACCAAGCGCACGAATTCTCTGCTCTTCTTTCACAAAGGCTCTGATTTTTGATTTCGCTCGTACCGTCACACAGTACTTGAGCCAATCCTTTGAAGGCGTCTGGGTTTTAGATGTCACAATTTCGACGGAGTCTCCATTTTGCAAACGCTGCTTAAGTGGAACTAATTTTCCGTTGATGCGTGCTCCGACACACCGATTGCCGACGTCCGTGTGAACAGCATAGGCAAAATCAATCGGCGTCGCTCCGTCTGGAAACTCTTTGACGTCACCGGCTGGGGTGAAAACGTAAATTTCACTGTCGAACAAATCAGTTTTTACGGTTTCAAGAAATTCATTCGAATTTCCCATTTGTTGATGCCAAGAAACGAGTTCTCGTAGCCACTGAAACTGTTGCGCGGTTTGATCGGTTGAGTTTTTCGACCCCTCTTTGTATTTCCAGTGAGCTGCGATCCCTTTTTCGGCGATCAAATGCATTTCGGTCGTGCGAATCTGAATTTCGATTCGCTCCCCATTGGGCCCGATGACTGTGGTATGCAAACTTTGATAATTATTCGCCTTGGGCATGGCAATGAAGTCTTTGAATCTTCCAGGAATCGGTTTCCACAGAGAATGTACATGTCCCAGTACTTCGTAACACTGACGAATATTGTCGACGATCACGCGAAACGCGAGAACGTCATACACCTGATCGTACTCAATATTTCGAGACTGCATTTTTTTGTAAATGGACCACAAGTGTTTACTGCGTCCGTAGATTTCAACTTTGAAACCCGCGTGCTCAAGCTCCTTATTCAGAAGGCGCTTCACTTCATCAATGAACTTATCAGTTTCTTTTTGATGTTTTGCGACCTGTTGACTGAGTTGATAGTACATATCCGGGCGCAAAAACCGAAACGCTAAATCCTCGAGTTCAATTTTGAGAGCCATAATACCGAGGCGCCCCGCAAGTGGCGCATAAATTTCTAGAGTTTCTTGAGCAATCTTCGCTTGTTTCTCATAGGGCATATGATTGAGCGTGCGCATATTATGAAGACGATCTGTGAGCTTTACTAAGATCACACGGACGTCTTTTCCCATGGCTACGATCATCTTACGAATATTCTCGCCCTGTTTTTCGTGGGTGTTCTGATTTTTAAAACTCATTCTCGAGAGCTTGGTCACCCCATCCACCAAAAGAGCGACGACCTCTCCAAACTCGCGACGGACATCATCCAGAGTGGCTTCTGTGTCCTCGACTGTGTCATGCAGGAGCCCCGTCGCAATACTAGCTAAGTCCAAATGCAGGTCCGCCAAAATTGCCGCGACGGCAAGAGGATGAGAAAAATAAGGCTCACCACTACGACGGATTTGTCCTTCGTGCGCTTTCTCAGAAAAGTAATACGCTCTTTCGATCAGCGAGAGATCGGCACCGGGATAATATAATTTAATTCTTTTAAGAAGATCATCGAGAGTTCGACATGCGCGTGAACTCAGATTCTCGTCCACCAGAAGTTGGTCCGCCATAACATATAATACACGAGCCCTAGGGGCTTGAAAACACGAGAGATTACTTTACTCCTCTGAATAGACTGGAGTCGAGCGCGCTAGCGGTTCAAATCGCTTTCGATTTGGTCCTCAGCCTCTTGGAATGAAGGTGTGTCGAATCGCACGTTACCAGCAGCAACTTCGCGCAGAGAACTCACGATATATTTGTTACCACGAGCCGCAACCGTTAAATCGGAGCCTTTAAGAATCTGTTTCGCTCTTTTCGCAACCAATACAACCAATGCAAAGCGATTGTGAACTTTATCAAGGCAATCTTCTACGGTAACTCGAGCCATTATAAACTCCTAAAAAGCTTAAGACTAGACTTTGGATTACTTCTTGGCCAGCAATTCTTCAACGATTTTCTTAAATTGCGAATAGGATTCATCAAAAACATCGTTTACGATCTGAAAATCAAACTCATGGGCACGCTCAATTTCGCGAACTGCGTTGGCCATTCGCAACTCCATATCCGGTGGCTCGCCCCCACCCCTCTTACGAATTCTTTGACGCAATTCATCAATGGAGGGCGGTAGAATGAAAATCGTACTGGCTTCTGGGTACTTTTTCTTAAAAGTATCAACGCCTTGAATATCGATGTCCATGATAATGGTTTTGCCAGCTTTAAATGCATTTTCGATTTGCTCGAGCGAAGTTCCGTAAAAATTAGAGTGAACTTTCGCCCACTCTACAAAAAATCCCGTTTTTACTTTGTTGTGAAAATCATCCAGGGAGATAAAATAATAAGGAGCCCCCTGAGATTCTCCAGGACGCATTGATCGAGTTGTGTAAGTGACTGTGTCTTCGAGCGCAGAAATTTCCTTCACGACTCTTTCGACAAAACTGCTTTTGCCTGCTCCGCTTGGAGCTGCAACAATAATCATGCGTGTTTTCATCATTACAGCAGCCTCATTCGACGTTCTGCACCTGTTCCCTCAAGCGTTCAATTGTTGTCTTGGCTAGTACCATAACCTGCGTGAGGCTCGCCAGCTGAGATTTTGATCCGATCGTATTGACTTCGCGCAGAAGCTCCTGAGTATAAAAATCGAGCTTTTTTCCCTCAGCTTCATCGCTCTTAAGCAAATTACGATAGGCCCCAATATGCTCATCGAGGCGGGTCAATTCTTCGTTGATATCAGATCTCTCAAGCTGAAAGAGCACCTCTTGAGAAATACGCTGGGGATCAAAATCAACACCGGTGGTTTTCTGCTTAAGCTTTTGGCGCATTCGATCTTCAAGGTGAGAATTCGCCTCTTCACGCAACTTCATCATTTGTCCGCAGAGATCTGACAACTGCTCTAATTGTTTTGCTAATTCCTTTTGCAAAGCCTTGCCTTCGCGTTCTCGTTCAGAATCGCAGGCTTTTGCCGCCTTTTGACAAACACCGAGGAGAACTTTTCTCTCCTCTTCAACCGACTCTGATTTTTCTTCGACTAATAGGACATCAGGAAAACGAGCAATTGTTTCTAATGAGACCTGAGTTTTTACTCCAAGTGTTTTTCCTAAGTCTGAAAAAGCCTTGTGATATTTTTTGGCCAAATCTTTTTGAACTTTAACTTCGTAAGCCTTGCCTGCCGCAGAGGACTTTTTACGAGAAACAAAAACATCGCATGTTCCCCGACGGAAAACGGGAGTCAAAATCTTTTTGATTTCGGGCTCAAACGGCAAAAATTCTCGGGGTAAGTGGAGGCGTGGTTC
>JBFWYS010000242.1:0-5901 GCA_050186175.1 Pseudobdellovibrionaceae bacterium | reverse complement strand
CTTAGGTGGTTTAGTCTTGTTGTTGTCTTTTGCAAAGGTCAATGTGGCGCAAGCCTGGGGTGAAAGAGGTCATCACGCACTTTGCTCAGCCGCTACCAAACTTGAGAAGCAAAAAGACCTGATCGATTTTTTTAAAACTAAAAATCATATGATGGGACATGTTTGCAATATCCCAGACATCCACTGGCGCCAATTGGGCGATCTTTCTGAGTCTGGAGAAAACACACATTTTATGAATTTTGAAAATTTGGATTACACAGCTGAGAATACCCCTGTGAAGTGGGAGCAGATCATGGCCGAAAAACAAGGAAAGATGAGCAAAAAGCTGGGGAAAGTAATTAATGTCTCCGAAGACCTGGGCTCTTCTTGGTGGCGCTTTGAACAGTTCTACCAACGTGCAGTAGCGGCAGGTGCTGCGGCTCAAAAAGTTCAAGATAAAATTGATTTCAGAAATAAAGAAGACACAAACCGCAAAGAATTTAACAAGCAAATCTTCGCAATGCTGACAAACATGGGATTGATTGGACACTTCGTCGGTGATGCCGCACAACCCTTCCACAACACAGTCGATTACGATGGATGGGACACACAACAAGGCGGAATTCATAGTTTTTATGAATCTAAAGTTGTTGTAGCTTTAGGTTTGGGACTTGAAGAAAAGATTCTCTCAAGGGCCAAAGAGATCAAAACTGAAATTGAGGAAGGAATCCATTCGAATCCTTTTGATCCGATTGCAGCGATCCGCTTTGTGACCCTACGCGGACTCAAAGAAATCGGAGATATTCGAAGGATTGACCAAACTAATATCAAATCCCCCTCAGAAAAGGATGAGACCGTTAGACCTCCCAAAAAGAAAAACGCAATAAGAGGCCAACCGGAAATTGTTGCCGAAGCCCTGGCGACACCAATTGTAAATGAACTGGCGGCGGCAGCCCTCACATTAGCTCGATCATGGGATGCAATTTATGTGGAAGCTAAAATGCCAAAGTTTATGAATTACAACAGCTACAACTATCCACTCTCCCCAGACTTCGTTCCACCAAACTATACGAAGCGTGAACCAAGCTCTACAAAGAAGAAAAAATCTAAAGGAACATGGATGGAAAGAAACCATTCATGCGATGAACACTCAGAACCTACACATTAACAAGCCTTTAGAGCCTGCTCGCCCGAATGGTGAGCAGGATGCCTTATTCATCGCGCACAAGCCGCGTCTACCCTCTGAAAAGTTCTGATGCGCTTAAAAAAATTTCCTCGAAACACTTCTTTAGATCCAACGCTGACGACTCTAAATTTATCCCTAAATCCAAGCGAGCAATAGCCAGTCTTAACATAACATCCCACATGTGAATCAAAAGCAAAATCTTCAACACGAGAACAACTGACTCCAGAATCCAGTCCGCGATCCAACTCCTTCTGCAGGCAATACCGAACTTTTTGCAACCACACTTGACCTCGCTTAGAAAAGTTCGCCTCTGTGGATCGGTACTTCTCACAAAAATGAGCCCCAAATTGAGTGAGATAATTTTCCTCTCCACACTGCAGTTTGTCTTCGGCACACGCATAGTAAGCACAGCTCGCGGTTGAAGGCCGACACTGTGGGGACGCAAAAGCAGTCTGAAGAAATAAAGCGAAGAATAAAATCACGGAGCGAAAGATACAAATGCTCCGGCCGAGTTTCAAGCTTTCTGCGTGCATGTGAAATTTTCGTCTCATTCTGAAACGTCGAACTACTTTAAGAGCGGATATGAATGAGAATTTACCGACAACAGAGACCTATCTTGATACTGATTGCATACAAGATTTGCAGCAAGACTGAGGTCGAGTTATTCTAGTATCAATTGAGCAACCAAAGGAGGCCTAACGGCTGATTCTTTAACATAGGATACTTATCCTTCCCTTGTCTCAGGGCAAACTATCGGAAACGGTGGGGCGCAAAGCTAAAGGGGCTAACATTCGGAGCAATTCCGGTTATGCCAGCCAGCTGCCAAAGGAGAATCAACCTTGGGCAACCAAGATTAAAGGAAGGAGATTCCCCATGGAACGGTTTCATTCCCCTTAGTGCCCGCACTCTTGATCATGGAATTGAATGAGAGGCGGGTTTTTTATTTAGTTATCTAGAGTTTAAAAAACGAACATGTAAAAGCGCTTAAATGTTCTGATTTCGACGGTGCAATTTTCGAATTTAATTTTTCAATGTCAGCAATAATATCCATCTTTAACTCCTCGAATACATCCTGACTTAATGTGAAAACGGCCGAATACTGCAGAGAGCTTTGGTCTTGTCTCTGTAAACTTTCGATGCTCTTTTGTCGCCAACTGATATTGTGAGCTTCACTCATAAAGGAGTTTCGTGGTAGATGCAGAAAACTTTCTGTAAGGTCCCACCCTTTTGCTTTTTTCTTGATGAGTCCCATTTCTACGAGCCGACCCAAAATCATATGAACTGTATTTTCTGGAAGCCCCAAACGGTTTGCGATCGCCGCAGTGGTGCTCATTTCTGGAATCGCCACGGCCATATGAATCGCCGACCACATCCAAGATGAATAATAAACTGTTTCCTCTGCCTGTTTATCTAGTTTTGGTTTCCGAAGACGCTCGGAGATATTCATTTTTGCCTGCCTCATGCGAGCGAGCCTTTTATCGAGATACGAACGCAACGTGTGAGTGCCGGCTCGCTCTAACTGAATCAGCGTTAAAAAATACTCCGATTCATCCTCCGATAAGTTCCAAAAGATGCCGAGCGCAATTCCATGGTCTAAAGAAAAATGGGCAGTTCCGCCAAGAACTTGGGAGATAAAAGCCTTCTGGCAGCCAGCCGCTTCGGCCAGCTTTGTCTGATAGCCTCGGGTTTCTCGGTTTTCTTCGATCCGATTTTTTAGAAAATCCAGATACCTTTTAAAATCGTAGACTGTTTTCATGGACCTCCCCTTCCCAAAGAGTTTATAAATAATAAACAATTTCGTATATTGTTTATTACAAATATATTGCTACGCGATTGCGATCTGGAATACAAGTCCTCTTGCAATCCTGACTCAATTTCTTAAAAGGAGAAATACATGAAACTAATTGCGATTCTGGCTACAAGCCTAATTTTATTTTCAAGCCAAGCTTTTGCTTTTATCACCGTCATCGACGTGAACCAAGCGAATGGCGAAAGGCTTACGATCAGCAATGCCAGCGAGCATTCTTTTGGAGATCTAGACGGAGGGTTCGGAATGAGCTACCGTGGCACCCCAAGTGGCGCGATTGCTCTATTTCAGGCCTTGGCGGACAAAGAGTTGCCACAAAAGTTGACCACCTATGAATTCGAAGTAAATCCAACAACAGAAACTGTGTCGGTAATTGTTAAAGTTCAAGGATTTTTCGGAGAAACTCACTCTTACTTCGTGATTAAGAAAACCGGTAATTAGTACTCAAATAAAAAAACCGGAGAGCTTCTCCGGTTTTTTATAGCTACTCGGTGTAGAGAGTTATTAGTCGGTTTCGTTGAAGCGCAAAACAAGAACTGAACCATTGACCGCATAGACTTTCACTGAAGACTTTAAACAGTACTCGGAATCACCTGTGTTTGGATCCCAAGAAGACCAAATGATCTGCTTAATAAGACCCTTTTTAGCCAACCCCTCAAGGCGATTTGCGGTTCGAACATCGCTCCATTCTTCACGGATGCTCGTGATTCCGTCTTTTACACCTTTTTCGATGTCGAAACGGCAATCGTCGCCTGACTTAACTTCTTTCGCAAGCTTACGCATTTCGCGAGCTTCGTGGTAGTCAGTTGGATCGACTTCAGTTACGTAATGACCGTCTCCATTGCCTTCTAAAGCGGTATTTGATATTGATTCGAAAATTTCAGCAATTGAAGCTGCCTGCGCGTGGACTGAAAATGCACAAACAAACGTTAATAAGATAACTCTCATGGGGTCTCCTTGTTTTTGTAAGAAGTTTGTTTTAAAGGAGCCATAAAGAGGACGCCACCGAAAGGTCCTCTCATGGAAAAAAGTGATAACCAGTAGGTATTTTTTACTCAATTCTGCCAACGTCGCCAGTCACGGTCGCCATAAGCCCTGTAGGTAAGGGAGTCGTTGGAACTGCCCTTACAAAAAAATAAGGGCCCCGTTTTTTCCTTTAATCGATTTTTCTAGATGGGATTACAATTTTGCTGCCGGCTAGGAGTCTAGAGCCGGAGCGAAGCTTATTGGCACCCTTTAAAATTGAAAGAGAGACTTTGTATTTCTCTGCGATCGCAGTCAGCGTCTCGCCTCTTTTAACCAAGTGAACCTTCTTTTTTGCGCTTGCGGGTTTTCTGGCGCCCGTTTGCTGAGAGCTCTGAGCACTTTCTGCTCTGGGAATCTTGATTTTTAAACCCGACCGAAGCACCTGGCCTCGGCGAAGGTTATTCGCCTTGCCCAGCTCTTCAACTGTCGTTCCGTATTTTCTAGCGAGCGTGTAGAGGTTATCTCCAGGTTTTACGAGGTGGGTATCTGGAATAGGCTCCGAAGCTGAGGCTAAAGATTTTGCTGAAGGAATTGTAATCTCTGATTTAGAACTTTCAGCTGTTTTTGTATCATCCTCGCCCCCCCCCTCAGAACTTCCATTTGGTAGCTTCAGTTTTTTACCTGAACGAATAACTGATTTCCGAGAGAGGTTGTTCACTCTTCTTAACTCCGCCACTGTTGTATCATGACGATCGGCGATTGAGGAAAGGGTATCACCCGGGCGAACCAAATAATAACCTGCCACAACGACATCATTAGATTTTGCGACGACTGTCCTACGAGTTCCGCTATCTGGAACTTGAAGTCTCCGACCTATTCTGAGAAGACTTCTACGATTCAAGTTGTTTGCGTCACGCAGTTTCGCTACGCTCGTTCCGAAACGTCTAGCGATTGTGTAAAGGTTATCGCCTGAACGCACCCGATACGATGTCGTCTCGCCAACATCCGCGATATAAACCACCTTTTCAACTTTGCTCTCCAGGGCCGCCACTGTCGCCGCTTCTTGAGTTCCTACAGGAATGCGAATGACTAAGTTCGCCCCTTTTAGAGGTGCGATCTCTCCACGAAACTTTGGATTGAGAGCCTTCATGACTTCATAATCCATATTCATTTTTCCTGCGAGGGTCTTTAGGTTCACTGGGTGCTCAACCGTAATGTGGTCGAACTCGATTGGTTCATCGTACTCGATATCCGTGAATCCATACTCTTCGGGACTTTTTGCAATTAACTTAGCAGCTAAATATTTTGGCACGTAATTCATGGTCTCGCGTGGGAGACGGCGTTTTTTTGCAAGCTCCCAGAAGTCGCGAGTTTTGTTTTTCACGATTTCTCTCTGGACGCGATTTTCTCCGACATTGTAAGAGGCCATCGCGAGATACCAAGATCCAAAAATATTATAGAGACCTTTAAAATAGTCAGCCGCCGCTTGCGTCGAAAGAATTGGATCACGCCTTTCGTCGACAAGAGAGTTGATTGCAAGTCCGTAGCGTTTTCCAGTGCCGCGAATAAACTGCCAGTACCCAACCGCAGCCGCGTGGCTCGTTGCTCGCGCGCTGAAACCAGACTCGATCATTGCAATATAAAACAAATCATCTGGAAGACCATTCTGACGTAAAATCTTTTTCATAAGGTCCGCGTATCGATTTGACCGCGCCAAATATCGTTCCATGTGAGGACGACCTCGGCCCTGAAAATAAGCAATCCATTTTTCGACTTGACTGTTTACCTCGACTGGAATCTTCGAGGTTTCGAGTTCAGGATCCTGTGAATTTGCATTTTCAGGGGAGGTTTCGTTGACTCGGTAATTGCCAACTTCTTTGCCTTCACCAACATCTTCACTTGGACTTGCGCCCATTGCTTGCGCCGCCGTGGAATCGGAATCTTTTTGCTTCAGTGCACAGCC
>JBFWYS010000241.1:0-5942 GCA_050186175.1 Pseudobdellovibrionaceae bacterium | reverse complement strand
CGACGGATTCGGAACAACGGTTATTTTAGATCATGGTGATCATTACTATTCTATTTATTCGGGCCTCTCTAAAGTCAAAGTTGAGATTGGCGATGAAATCGAAACGCGGCAGGTGATTGCCGAAGCGGGATGGGTTCCAGAGACCGGGATGCCGGGATTGTATTTTGAGGTACGGCATTTCTCTGAGGCTACAGATCCCTCAAGTTGGTTTGCTAAAAATAAAAACATAAGAGTGTCATCTACTCAATAAGGAGCAGCAAATGCGATGTGCAAAAACAAAAAAATGGATTTATTCAATAGGGGTCGCATTCTGTGTTGTTCCAGTCCTGTTATTCCTTGGCCCAAACGGGCTTTTGCAGGCAGCCGAAGATCGGTATGCAGAGCTGCAAAACTTTGCTAAGGTTTTAAACTTAGTTCAGCAGTATTATGTTGAACCTGTTGATACAAAAAAACTCATTTACGGTGGAATTCGAGGAATGCTTCGCGAACTCGATCCACATACGAACTTTTTACCTCCAGATATTTTCAAAGAGTTCGAAAATGAAACCAGCGGTGAGTTTGGTGGAATTGGGATTGAAATGTCCGTTCAAAACGGAATATTAACAATCATTTCTCCAATCGAAGATACTCCAGCTTGGAATGCAGGAATTAAGCCTGGAGACAAAGTTGTGGGAATCAATGGAAAGTCCACAAAAGGTTTGAGTTTGGTTGAGGCAGCCCAACTTATGCGTGGAAAAAAGGGCGAAAAAGTCTCACTTAGTATTATTCGCGAAGGTTTGGAAAATCCAAAAGATTATGTGATTGTGCGTGGAAGTGTAAAAATCAAGTCTGTCAAGTATACGGATATGGAGGACGGTTTTGCGTATGTTCGAATTACGAGTTTCATCGAGAACACTTCAAAAGATCTGAAGAAGATTATTGAGTCTCATATTACAAAGCAGAAACAGATGAAAGGGCTCATCATAGATCTTCGCCGAAATCCAGGAGGACTTTTAGATCAGGCGATTAACGTCAGCGATCTTTTTTTAGAGTCTGGAACCATCGTCAGCACGATCGGTCGTGACAAGAGTCAAAAAGAAGTCGCAACTGCGAAAAAGGAGGGAACTTTTCCAAATTTCCCGCTCGTTATTCTAATTAACGAATTTTCGGCAAGCGCCAGTGAAATTGTGGCGGGAGCCCTTCAGGATAATAAGAGAGCCATGATTATGGGTGAACGCAGTTTCGGAAAAGGGTCTGTTCAGTCTGTGGTAAAACTAGGAGATGGCTCAGGTCTCAAACTCACAGTCGCAAGATATTACACGCCAAGCGGCCGCTCAATTCAAGCCGAAGGAATTCAACCAGACGTTGCAATTGAAAACATCGATCCAGATGTTCTCAGTAAAGCATTGGTCAGGGGCGAAGGTGGAAGAGAAAAGGACATTGCCGGGCATCTGATGGGCGAAAAGGAAAAAGAAGATAGCCAGAAGACAAGCTCTGGAGGAATTCCGTGGTGGAAGGATACAGATGATAAAACAAAAGAGCGCATGACGGCTAAAGAGAAGCTCTTGAATCGAGATTATCAGGTTTTGCAGGCTTACAACTATGTGCGGGCTTGGGAAACGATTAATGATTTGAAGACGAAG
Organism: Pseudobdellovibrionaceae bacterium; assembly: GCA_050186175.1. Taxonomy (GTDB): domain Bacteria; phylum Bdellovibrionota; class Bdellovibrionia; order Bdellovibrionales; family Bdellovibrionaceae; genus JBFWYS01. The sequence continues at coordinate 4,320 of JBFWYS010000241.1, read as the reverse complement.
TGAGTGGTATTTGGTTTTTTTTGGTCGCGCCGCTTTCCTTATCTGCAGCCTTAATAGGTTTGCATGGTGTGGCCATTCATGAGCGGGCCTTTCTGACGGCCGTCCTGGCCGTCAGATCTAAATATGGTCTTCTATGAGACATCTTCTACAAAAATATTGTGTATTTGATTCTATGTATTGGAGAATTTTGGGTCTGCCTGCCAGGAAGGCAGGCAGAAAGGCAGCTCAGGACGGCCCCAGTTATGAAGCTTGCAGGGAGCTGCTGTAAAATCAGAATTCAACGTGAGCCTATTAGAGATAAAAACTCTTAGGCATCCGTCTTATCAGAAAGATTAGACTTCGGAACTTCCTTAATCTTCGCCTTCTCAATCAAATGGGCAACCACTTTTTCTTCGGTGATCTGATAGCTCAAGCGGCTCTTCTGCTCCGGTTTTCCGTAGAAATCCTTAATCTTGGCAAGTTCGATTCCAGTTTGCGACGCATACTGCTCGAAACGAGCTTCGATGTCAGCAGGCGTGCACTTCAAGTTGAGATCTTTAGCAAGAGTATCGATTAAGAAACCTGACTGAATCATTTCAGATGCTGATTTTGTAAAGTCTGCATCCCATTTACTCTTATACTCTTCGTAGTCTTGAGTGGACATTCCTTGTTGGCGCATTCTTGATTCGAAGTCCTCAACCAAAGTTTTCTTTTGGTCTTGAAGCATTGAGCTTGGAACATCAACAGGGTTGTTTTTAACGAGTTCTTTTAAAAGACGATTTTTGAGATCGCCTTCGATTCTTTTCTTTTCACTTTCTTCGATATCTTTGCGAATTGAATTTCTTAAGTCTTCAACAGTTGCTGGACCGCCGATTGATTTCAAAAATTCTTCAGTCACTTCTGGGAGAGCTTTTTTCTTGAGTTCTTTAAGAGTCACTTTGAATTCAACTGGTTTTCCAGCCAAGTCTTTTGAATGATATGGATCTGGGAATTTAAGAGATAATGTTTTTGTTCCTCCAACTTTCATTCCTTCAACGCCTTCTTCGAATCCAGCGATGAATTGGTTTGCACCAAGGTCAAGTTGATGGTTTTCGCCTTTTCCGCCTTCAAGAGGCTTGCCGTCAACAAAGCCTTCGAAATCAATAATTGAAATATCACCCATTTGAGCGGGGCGATCTTCTAATACAGGACCTAATTCAGCACGGCTGGTGCGAATGTTTTCGATGACTTTATCGACCTGAGCTTCGTCAACTTCAAATTTTTCTTTTTCAACTTCCAGGCCTTCGAATTTGCGAACATTGATTTCGGGGCGAACATCAAATGAAGCCGAGAATGAAAAGGGTTTTTCGCTGTCTAGATCATCGAATTCAAATTCTGGATAGCTAATCGGATCAACTTTTAATTCATTTAGGGCTTGGCGGTAGTGAGTTTCTAGAATGTCTTGTAGAACATCTTGTTTTACACGGTCACCGTAAAGAGATTTAATAGTTGCAAGAGGTGCCTTACCTTTACGAAAACCTTTAATATCGACTCTTTTTTGCAAGGCTTTGTACACATTTTCAAAGCTCGCTTGAACCGCAGTGGCAGGGACTTCAACATTGAGTTTTCTCTGAAGATTTGAGATTTTCTCTAGATTAGTTTTCATTAAGGCTCCATGGTATTTAGACAGGAAAATTAGTGAGCGGATACTAGGATGAGAGATCCATAAAGGCAAGTTTTTAACGCGTGGCAAAAAGAGGACTTTTGAGTCGAGAAAATCAGAAAATCATTTTTGTAACAGGAAAAGGCGGGGTTGGTAAGTCGACCGTAGCTGCCGCTCTCGCTTTATCTGCATCTCAAGAAGGAAAGAGAACTCTTTTGGTCGAATTGGGAGATCTCAGTTACTTTAAAGACTACCTCGCCCTTGATGAAGTGGGCTATAGCCCCAAAGAAATTTTCCCCAATTTGTATTTAGCTTTATGGACCGGACAGGCTTCGTTGCGCGAATATGCCCTTCACCTTTTAAAACTGGAGAGTTTAGTTCATTTGTTTTTCGATAATTTTGTGATGCGAACCCTTGTAAACGTCGCTCCTGGACTGCCTGAGCTGGCGCTGACTGGGAAAATTACCAGTGGCTATCGTAAAATTGGACCCCCTCTCAATTACGACGTGGTCATCATCGATGCTTATGCTTCAGGTCACATGATGGCCTTGTTAAAGGCACCTCGTGGAATGGCTGAAACAATTCGCATGGGTCCGATGGGTGAGCAAAGTCGAGGAATTCAGAAAGTTTTACAAGATCCAACAATTTGTGAATTTCGAATAGTCACTCTCGCGGAAGAGCTTCCGGTGACTGAAACCTTTGAGTTGGCAAATCAAATTGAAAGTGAACTGGGTTTAAAATCAAAGATAATTCTCAACAAGGTTATCAACAGTGGTCTTTCCGACGAGGAACTAGAAACAATCAAAAAATCGGGCACTGGAGATGAGTCAAAGTTTGCGGATTTTATTCTGACTCTGGAGCATCGACAAAATCAGTATCGTAAACAGCTTTTGAAACTGGATTCAAATTTAAGAGAAATTCCATTCATTCTGGAATCAGATCCAATGACAACTCTAAAGAGAATGAGTGAGGCTGTGAAATGACGGAGTTAATCCAAAATCACAAGGTCATTGTTTGTGTCGGAAGTGGAGGAGTCGGAAAAACCACCGTGGCGGCAACCTTGGGCCTCGTTGCGGCGAAAGAAGGTAAAAAAGTTTTAGTTTTAACAGTCGATCCGGCCAAAAGATTGGCGACAACACTCGGCCTTGGTGAAGGCGTGGACCAAGCAAGGGTTGAATTGCCGAGTTTGTATTCAGGAGAACTTCATGCATCGGTCATTCAGTCTAAAAAAGTTTTTGATGATTTTGTAAAGCGAGCGGCCTCAAAAGACCAGCGAGTTGAAAAAATTCTGAATAACAAATTGTATCAACAGCTATCGACCACTCTGAGTGGTTCCCAAGAATTCACGGCACTTGAAAAATTATATTCATCGCATGAGTCTGCAAATTTTGATTTAATTATTCTCGACACCCCTCCGACCAAACACGCGATCGATTTTTTACGAGCGCCGCAAAAAATATCGGCTCTTTTTAACGAGGGGATCGCTAAGTGGTTCCGTGAAACAAAAGGAAGTCAAACTGGACTTTTGTCGCAGTTGTTTTTGGGAGGCACCAAAAAAGTCTTTCAGCTACTCGAAAAATTAACGGGCGGGGAGTTTATTAAAGAGCTTTCTGACTTCTTTGTGCAAATTGAGTCCTGGCAAAAACAACTGGAGCAAAGAACAAACGACGTCCATCGCCTTTTAACCTCAAAAGAGTGTGCCTTTGCTCTAGTAACTAGCTTTGACGAGGCGAAACTAGCGGAAGCCGAGTACTTTTCTAAGGAAATCGCGAAGGGTGGTTATACTTTAAAACTTGTTGTGATCAATCGGGCCTTTCCTGAAAGTCTAGAAATGAACTTGGATGCCGATTCATCTTCGCCTGCGAATAAAAAAATGAATGAGTTTTACAACCAAATGAAAGTTTTCTATTCTCAAAAGAGAGAGAAATACCAGGTTTTTGCAAAACATTTGGATCCTGATATTCAGGTTTTGCAGATTCCGGAGTTTCGCGAAGACATTCATTCGATGGTGGGGCTCGAAAAGCTTGAGTTGTTACTAGAGAAAGAAAAGAGTATTAGGTGAATTTAAAGCATGCCTCTTTATTTGTTTCGATCCTATTTTTAGGGGCCTGTATCAATATCCGAACCAAAACCCGTAACGAGACAGAAGCAGTCCGTGTTGTTGAAGCTCCAATTTCTTCGGAGGGCGTGAAGCCTCTTAGCACGTTACCTCCAGAATTTCGACCTGATTTGCGATTTCAAAATGCTGAAAGTCTCGAACAAAAGGGAGAGTGGGTTACGGCTTTAAATGAATATCGAGACATCGCAAATACTTTTCGAGGGGTAAATGAAAGAGCGGCGACGTATGCACTTTTCAGGATGTCTTTTTGTTATGAATCTCAGGGCGATGACGTGAAGGCGGTCAGTTCTCTGATTGATGCTTATAATCGCAAAAATTTTCTCCCTGAAGAAATAGGCTATGCAGAGATTCCCGCACGTATCGGCTTTATATATGCGCGTCTGGGTTACGAGGAGTTGGCAAATAAAAATTTCGATGCTTCGTCGAAAGGGCTTGTTTATTTGCGTGCTAAAAATCAAGGTGTAGATCAGGAATGGATCGCTTCGACCTTGATTCAAATGGGAACTTTAAATTTAAATCAGATTTCAGAAGAAAATTTTAAACGTCTCAGTCAATCATTTATGAGAAGTCAAAATTTTCT